>JAZDMM010000021.1:0-7503 GCA_043800965.1 Microcaldota archaeon
ATCTAAAAGGAATAGGGTTACGCGGCGGTATTAAAACTTGCTTCTAAATGAAGCCCAGCAAATTCATGATGTTTTTATCGGTTGAGTGGGTTTGCAAGTGCTCCCTAAGTTTTTGAAACGTTTTCCGCCGTTTTTCTCCCATACGCCCGGCTGAAACAGTCTTTGAACCGTTCATGAAACGAAGGTATTGCTCAAGAAAATGGTTCACATCGCGTTTCTTCTCTATTAGACCGTGGAATTTAGAGTTTCCGAGGAAAGTAAGCAAGTCGTAAAAGCGCGCCCGCTCACTGGGTTCCTTCTGGGAGCGGTTCATTCTCGAAACGTCAACGATGAAGTAATCATTCGTTTTCGGGTGGTAAAGAATATTCTTGAGTTTCAAGTCGTTGTGCGTAATGCCTCGCGAGTGTAATTCAGCGATTAACTCGGCGCAACGACTTATGGACTTGCGGCGCTCGTCCCTCTTCAAGCCCTGGAAGTTAATGCTTCTCAAAGGAATGACTCCCTCCTCCAGCACAGTGTAAAGGAACCCTCTTCCTTTTTCGAGTTGATAACCAGCGGGGTACAAGGTTTTGACTGATTTTAACCCGAGAGAATTCAAAATCAAGTAGTTTTTGAATTCGCGAGAAACGCTGCGGCTGGTGCCTGACTTGAAAACTAGCGCGTGCTCGTCGTCTATCCTGGTGCGTTCGACGCGGTTGAAAGTCTTGCCAACGAGCCGTATCGGTTTCGGGAGCTTCCAGGGAACGCTTTTGAAAACGTCCGAAAACTCAGGGAGAACGACGAACGAGGATTCTCCGACGTGAAAACGCTCCAATTTTCGCTTGGGCATGGCAAAAGAGTATGGCTGGCGGATAATAAAAGCGCTTAGTGAGTGAGCGCCTTGCCGGATAAGCGGAGGGGGAGTCGGAGGACTAAGCTCCGAGGGGGAACCGAGCACGGTGCCCCATCCGCGGCTTAGTGAGTGAGCGCTTTCCCGATTACGTAAAGCATTGCAACCATGAACGCCACGCCTATCACGAGCCAAACTAATTTCGGGTCCCAGCCGGGCGCGAACTCCGGGCCCTCGGGGGAAGGAGACGGAATTTTAGAAGCAACGGGTGAAGGCGAAACCACTGGCGAAGCGGACGGGCTTGCGTTCGGTGAAGCGACGGGAGACGGGGAAACCGACGGCGTTGCAGACGCGTTCGGGGAAGGCGACGGCGTGGGAGACGGCTCGAGTTCGAGCAACGCCTCGTAAGCTTCCTGGAATTCAATGCAGGCGTAAACGAGTTCTATCCTGATTTCCGAGAAACCGGAGTAGTTTAACGGGCCCTTGAAACGAACGGGGTACTTGACGTAATCCGAAACCTTGCAGTAAAACTGCGCAATTGACTCGTAGTTGGAAGCGGAGTCCATGAAACTGAATTGCACCGAAGTTCCGTTGACGGTGACTATTTTGGAGTAAGAGTCGACGAAATCCAGGTAGTGGTTGTGGACGTAAACCTCGATCGCGGGATTCGTTACGTTGTAAAAAAAGTAGTTTTTCAAACCCGCGCCGTACTCGAAAAACGAGTTGTTTACGCCGTAAAAATTATTCAAGCGCTCCTGCGTATGGTTCACGAGGAGAAGCAGGCGTTCGTCGTTGGATACGTTCAACGCGAAAACGCTTGAAGCGAGTAAAGTTAAAAGTACGAGAAATACCGCGCTCTTCATCTGGTTACACCGATTTGCCTTACTTCGTGCAAAAGCCGCTTGGCTCTTGCGTTGGATTCAAAATGGTTACGCACCGGGTGAATTAAAGCGTTTATCTCCGACGCAACCGCGGCCTTCAAGTCAGCTGGATGCACTTCGCCTTTAGCGAACGCGTGCTCGAGCGTTTTGTACGAATGAAACGCGACGTCGCCGCCGAATTTCGCGGGCCGGTGAATCGCGAACTCACTTTTCGCGCGGAAAACCAGTTCCTGCGCGTACTCGAGAATAGGGTTGCCCTCAACCACTTTCTCGGGGCAGTAAGCCTTGCTTATTTTCTTGGTTATTTCCTCTTCGGAATCATGAACGAAAATGCACGTGGACGGCTTGCTCTTGCTCATCTTGACGTTCATCCTTTCCTCGTCGGAAAACGAGGCGCTTGACGCGCCGTCCAAGCCAAGCAGCATCTTGTGGTGCGCGGCAATCGGCTTGCGCCGGCCCATTGCAGGCGCTATTTCGCGCGCGAGCATGCTCGCCTTGCGCTGGTCCATTCCCAGCTGGCAAATGTCGATGTTCATTTGAAAAATGTCAGCTGCTTGCATGGACGGGTAAAACAATTGCGCTGCGGTAAGCTTAGCGTCCTCGCTGCGGCCGGCAATAGTCAATACGCGCTTTGTTCTTTTTTCAGTGTGGTTACGCGCTACTTGCAAAACGGTTTTCCAGTAATCGAAGCCGTCCATGAGCTTGCTCGCCCAAACCACGTTGATTTTACTCAAGTCGAGCCCGGCAGCGCGCCAGACTTCCAAGTAATAATCCCCTATTTTCTTGGCGTTATCCAAGTCCCCGCCCGCTTTCTCGTTAATCCAAGCAAAGGAATCCGCGAGATACAGCGTGAATGAAACGCCGGTTGACAATAATTGCTTTAACAACAACGGGCGGTAAATCCCGACCGGCAAGTGCGCTAACCCGGATGGCTCGAAACCGTCGTAAGCCATTGCATTCGGCTTGGTTTCAAGCAGCACGCGCAGCTCGTCCTTAGTCACTAGTTCCTGCGTTATTGATTCGAAAACCCTTATTTTTTCTTCAACGTCCATCAGCGATTACCCGAATGCACTCGAAAGTATTAAAGGGTTAAACAGTTCAAAGTTTTAAAACATGCTGAAAATCACTCGGAGAGCTCTCTTGAGCGCTTTGCAAGGCGCGAAAGAGAATTACCCGTCGGAATTCATCTGCTTATTGCGCGGAGACGAGAAAAACGGCGAAGCGCTATTGTACGACGTAATCCTGCCGCCGCTCGCTCAAGGAAACAGGAACAGCTCTAGCTACTCGCCGTGGTTCATTCCCGCGAACTCGAACGAGCTCGCGAGCTTTCACTCGCATCCGTCGCCGAATTCCGCTTACCCTTCGCGCGCGGATTTAGAGCATTTCTCGAGAACCCAAAAATACCATTTTATAGGCTGTTACCCTTACCGGGTTACAGACGTAAACGCGTTTGATTCAAGCGGCCGCCCCGTAGAATTCAAGGTGGTGAAAGAGGATTGAAAACAGCTAGCCGGCTCAATAACGTCACGTACGCGGTTCGCGACGTTGTTGTGGCAGCGCAAAAACTCGAGGCTCAAGGGAAAAAAATCCTGAAGCTGAACATAGGGGACCCGTGCGCTTACGATTTCGATACGCCGCAATACCTTAAGGATGCTCTCGTGAAAGCGGTTAACGAAGGCCACAATGGCTACAGTGACTCGCAAGGATTCATCGGGTTAAGGCAAGCGGTTTGTGAAAACAACAAGAAAAAGGGCTTTGAATCACAGCCCGAGGACGTGGTTGTTTCAAACGGGTTAAGCGAAGCATGCCACTTGCTGTTCGGCGCCTTGCTAGATTCCGGCGACAACGTGCTCCTGCCGAGCCCGGATTACCCGTTGTACTCCGCTTTCGCGAATTACTATGGAGCCGAGCCGCGTTATTACAATCTTGACGAGGAAAACGACTGGGCTCCGAATTGGGATGATTTGCGTGCAAAAACCGATGCGAGAACGCGCGCCATGGTGTTAATCAACCCGGGTAATCCCACCGGCGCGGTGTACGGCGCTAAAACCGTTAAAAAAGCAATTGATTTCGCGGGCGAGCACGATATTCCGCTGTTGTCGGACGAGATTTACGATGATTTTATTTTCGAAGGCAGTTGGACCTCCACCGCTGCCTTGACTAGCGATGTGCCGGTTATTTCAATGAACGGCTTGTCGAAGAATTATTTTGCGCCGGGCTGGAAAATAGGCTGGTTTTCGTTCCAGAATTTTCCGGACGACGATTACAAGCAAGCGGTTTTGAAAATCGCGAGAACGCGCTTGAGCTCGAACAATCCTTGCGAGCATGCGGCTGAAGCTGCTTTGCGCAACGAGAATCCGGAGCACGCCGCAGCCAAGCAAAAGCTCAAGCGCAGGCGCGACCTGGCGTTCAAGCTGTTGAACGAAATCAACGGCGTTTCGTGCACGAAGCCGCGCGGCGCGTTTTACGCGTTCCCGCGCTTGGATACGAACAAATGGAAGAGTGACAAGGACTTCGTGATGCAATTACTCGAGGAAAAAAGCGTTTTAACAGTATTCGGCGAAGGCTTTGGTCAAAAGCCTGGAACCAAGCACTTCAGAATCGTTTTCCTGCCTGACGAGCAAACGCTAACTCAAGCAATAGGAAAAATAAAGGAATTAGTCGAATCCTGATTACTCAGGGGGCGCTGGCGGGGCTGCGTTTATCTCGATTCCCATGAAACCTTCTTCAGCCGGGGGCTGGGGCGGAGAATCATCCCCGAAAATTATTGAATCGTCTTGCGCGCCGTTGTCGTAAAAATCAACGTTAGACACGCAACCCAAAAGCAATACTGCCAGGAACAAGAAAGCAATCAATTTCATTTTCAATCACCCGGCAAGGCAGGGAAGTCCGAGCCGATCGGTTCCGAAGTAAAGGGAACGTTTCCGGCAACGCAGTCGCTTGCAACCTTAATCCAGTAACCCTTGCCCGGCTCTAGCAATTCGCTCTTCTCGTACCCGCCCATGAAATCGGCGGAGTACTCGAAAGGCCCGCGCTCAACCAAGCAATTGCCTTTAACGTCGTCCACTAAAACCGCGCGAATCGGTGCGCCAATTTGGTTCCAGCCGCGCTTCAAGTAAACCGGCGTTTCAAAGCCGAATATTTCCGCGTAATGCAGTTGAAGCACGCAACCCTGCGTTTTCGACTTCAGCCAGTAACCGTAACCCTCGGTAATCGAATCCAAGCCAATCGCTGCTTCGTACTGGCGCGTTACCGGGTTGTAGTGCTGAGGCAGTTTTGTTATAGCTGTTCTGCACGCGTCCGCGTCAGCAACTGAAGTTGAAGCGGAGTTGGGAACAATGCTTACTTCCTCAATGTGAACCGGTGAAGAAATCAAGTTCCAGCCGTAATTCAACGGAATCTCGAAAATCTTCAGAACCGGAGCAGACTCAACGCGCGCGAACCGAGCCCGGACGTTGGAAGCCCCAGCCTGGCCCGTCACCGCTCGACATACTTTTATTAAAACGCCTATTCCACCGGCATCGGTAACCGGTTCCTCTTCTCCCTCCGTCAAAACAACGGTTTTAGAAACCGGGTTTCCGGACGGGAAAGAGACTTTGAAAGTCGATTTAGGGCTGTTTCCCATGCCGATTCCAACGCCTGAAACGTCAAGCAACTCTACTTCAACGTCGTTAATGCTTTCAATAACTTTGTCTCCGATCTTCATGCTTAGTTTGTAAGCGAACTCGTTTTCCAACGCAGTGCAAGTCGTTACCGCAGATTCAACGCACGCGCCGTCAACGCAGCCGTTCTCGCACGTCACTAAAGTCGATGAAATCGTTTTCGAGCCGTCAGATCTCGTGGAACAAATGTATTCCTTCAAGTAACCCGTGCCAATGCACTCGTCGGTGCGCAATAACGTGCCTAAAGCCGACTTCAAGGTAACCGTTCCCTTCGTGAAGTAATCTTCTCCACCGTCGGAATCCGTGCATGAACTCGAAACTTGGCTTGGAGCTTCGTATTTAGCAATGCGAGCGATAACGTACTCCCCTGCCTCATCCTTTCCAGCAGAGCAGACTCGTATGGTAACGCCGTACCCTCCGTTAGAAAGAGGTGCTTCGGTATTACCCGGGCCAAACCAACCGGTTTTGAATACCCCGCCAGGTGGAAACTCAACTTCGAAATAAGCAAGGTCTTTGTTGCCGTTAATTTCCTTCAAGGTAATCTCAACGTCATTAGTTGACTCAATCAAATGATCGCCTACGCGCATGCGCAGCCTGTAAGCAAACTCGTTGTCTAAAACCGGGCATTCAAATTTACCAAAGCGCATAACCGCATACTCGCCGGAATTATCCTCGCCTACAGCGCAAACCCGTGCCTTAACGCCGATGTCCCAAGCAATATCCGCCGTATCCTCGCCCACGTTAAACCAGTCATAACGCACGTCGTCTCCCGGCGGGTACGTAAACTGCAGTAAAACCTTGTCTGCACCTATGTCCCGGAGATCTACTTCAATGTCGTTAGTAGATTCAATAACCTTTTCTCCAGCGCGCATTTTAGGCTGGGAATTAAATTGATTCCGAAGATCAACGCAAGACGCTGTTGGCGTAGGCGTAGCCGTAGGAGTAACCGTTACAGTAGGCAAACTCAAGTCCGAACCGGTTTGATAAAAGCCGATGCCGGCTAAAGTAACCACGCCACTGCCTTTGGCGTACAAGTCAACACCCGTGCCTTCAGCGTAAATATTCAGTTTAGAACCCCTGACGAAAACAGTTCCGGTACCCGTGTACTCGACTTTATTGAAAGTCTTCTTAACCGTGCCAAAACCCGCAACAACGCGCTGGGAGTCTTCGTTCACATCGGCGATGGTAACCGAACCAGTTCCGGTAATCACGAAAACGCCGTTGCCGTTAGCGACATTAACTTTGCCGTCGCCGTTTGCCTTCAACCAACCGCTGCCGCTCACGACAACTGAAGCCCCGGCGTACACCCACTTTTTGTTAGCAGTTTGTTCGGTGCCTATTTCATACCATCCTGTGCCGGTTACGGCAACACTCCCTTTCCCTTGAGCGTACAAGTAAACTTCGGTCCCGGTAGCGGTAATATACAAATTAGAACCAGTTAAAACAACCATTCCGTCGCCGGAGAGAGTCGTCGTATCCCCTTGCTTTTTTACTACCCCGTATCCAAAGCCTTGCACGAACGCGTCTTTGTTAGCGCTCGCGTCCGTGACTAGGAGCCTGCCCTTGCCGTGAATAGTCATCACGCCGTTGCCAGCGCTTACTTGAATAGTGCCGGATTTACCGTAAGCCCGAATCCAACCTGTTCCGGCTGCTTTCACGAACTGCTTGGCGCCGCAAGTAACACGCACTTGAATGTGAGCGGTTTGCGCAGCCACGTTAACGCTCTTGATCTGGCCCTCGAAACACTGCGCTTCAACCGGAATAAACACGCCCATGGCTACCTGCGTTTTTCCAACGTAATCGCCGAAGGCATCGTACATTTCAAGAACTATACCGCGATCATTAACGTTAAGCAAGTCAAGCCGCACGTTATTGGAAAGAAAAATAGATTGCCCCGCGCTCATAACCATGTCCATGTCCCAATCGGGAATAGCTTGCACAAAACCAAACAGCATAAAGACGGATAATAACAAAAACAGCTTTCTCAACGACATCAGCCTCCGATAAGGATATGATTAAAAATCGGTTTCAGGCTATAAAAAAGCTCCTATGGCGTCAAAACCTTGCGGAAAACCAGTATTCGCTTGTTCCAAATCCTGCGCGCCAAACGCCCTTTGAAATAAAAGCCGAA
>JAZDMM010000030.1:0-2621 GCA_043800965.1 Microcaldota archaeon
GAGCCGCGTTACCCCGGCTTCGAACGAAATGCGCGTGCGCGTGGAATTCTTCTGGAAAAGCATTCCCAGCGTTTTCTCATCAAGCCGCTTCTTTACTTGCCCGCGCTTCATTTTCATTGCCAAGTCGAGCCAGTCGCGCACTTGCTGCTCGTCGTGGTCTAACAAGGTTAATAGGTGTTTTTGTCTGTTCATTGAAACCAACCTCCGGTTAAGCTTGAAATTAAACGAAATATGAAACGCGCGCTGGAAAAACAAGGCGTTGTTAGAGAAAAAGCCATTTTGAGTCTAAAAACAATAATACGACTTCATGAGATATAAACGCTTTACCGCAAGCTATTACTTTTTCGGAACGAGCTTGAACCCCCTTAAAGCCAGAATACTTTCCTCGAAATTAGGCTCGGAAACGATATTGACTCCGACTTCAAGCCCGTCTCTTTTCAAACGCAAGAGCGCTGAACCCAAGCCAACTGGAAAAGCTTCGATGGACTGGGCTGGAACCAAAAAGTGGTCTTCATGCACTTGATAGTCCACCCCGTGTTTTTTCAAAGCAGAGGCAACTTTCGAAAACTCGGGGGACAATGTCGAAACGTGAAGTCTATACCCGTTAATTTGTCCCTGGTCGTCTTGCGTAAACGAAAAACGATGCATTAAATCTCGGGGGCCGTTAGCAAAAACCGCTCTTATTCTGACGGCAAGAGTTTGCGCGTTCAGGTTGCCTTCGTCAACTTCAACAACCGAGGCTACGGCAAGATGTCCCTTGCCCTCCCGCTCATTAAGGTGAATGGAACTCAGTGAAATCCCACCGAGCTCTTCTTGCAGACGTTCAAGCTCTTTCCGCACTTCGTGCATTAACTCACTTCAAAGCGGCGTCAATGGCGCCTTGGTCGAAACCGATGATTATCTTGCCGCCGATGTCGAGAACCGGCACGCCCATTTGCCCGCTTTTCGATTTCATTTCCTGAGCGCGAGCCTGGTCAACCGCGACGTCAATGTCCTCGAACTCCACGCCTTTCTCCTTCAAGTAAGACTTGGCGCGAACGCACCACGGGCAAGTGGGAGTGCTGTAAACTATTACCTTCTTGTTAACCGCCATTTAAAACCACCTTGAAATAAACAACGCAAACAAAAGTTAAAAATGCTTTGACGAGCACAAGTATGTTCATGAAGAATCCAGTCGAAGGCGTAACCAGCAGGAGAATTGAGGGGTTAGAAACCGCTTTGCATGAGGACGGCATAATGAAGGCTCCGTGGCAACGGGGAATAAAACGCACCGGGGATTTCTTTCACTACTATAAAGCGGAGGACGGCAGCCACGTCATAATCGTAGGCGACCACGAAGGAAAAGGCGTTTCAGTGAAAAAAGGAAGAATCAACACCGCCTACTGGAGGGCAGGGCGCGTCCGCAACTTGATTAGAACGTTTCTGCGCACTGGCAGGAGTATACCGAAAGTTTTTTCTTTGACTAACTTGGCGTTAGCAGCTCCGCAAGACTTGTTTCACATAAGAGAAGAAACAGCGAGGAAAAAAGCCAAGGCGGAAAACAAGCCTAATCCAAAACCAAAATCTTTCGAGCCGACTCAAGCGGTTGCAAGCGCCATGCATTACGATCCTGAAACGAAAAAGATTACGATGACTTACGCTGGTGGAGAACAGTTGGTTCATTTTAAATTCAATCCGGAAACCCGAGAAATCGAGCATACGGTTGTGAAAGACGAAAAAGGAGGGTTTCCGTTAGGAATGTTTTCGGAGAATCCGAGAACTGACGAGCCCATGGAATACAAACGGGAAGAACCGATAAGTCTCGAAGACGGAGTGTACCTGCTTTTCACCGACGGCGTGGACTACAAGCTAAGAAAAAAAGTCTCTAAAAAAGAGGAACCGCGGAGACTCAGCCGTGGGGAATTCTACGGCGTCGTAAAAAGCGTGTTGAAAGACGCGCACGATGAACGCGGCAACAGAACGGCCAGCTTGAAGGACGTTCTCGCTAACGTGCGCGAGCGTCTCGACGACCTTGGAAGAAGAACCGATGACTTGACGCTGTTCGCTTTCGCCAAACGGCGCTCGCGCTAACTGAATTAAAAACTGAATGCTGCGCGGTTGAATTGGAAGAGCTTTCTAAAGCCAGCCAGAGATAGCTTCCCTGCTGCCTAGCCCTTTACTCTTCAAATCAGAAACAATCACTTCATCAGCCTTGCGGCTTCGTGAATGCGATGGCCTAGAGATTAAAGGAAAGACCTTTAGTAACGGTTAGCTGAACACGTCGCCTTGCGGCTTCATGCTTACACTTCCGTTCTATCAAACTCGTCTGCTTGCGAGCGGTCTAAACTGGCTCGTTTTAGGAACGGCTTCGTCCTTAGATGCCTTCAGGGCTTATCCGTTGGCGCGTAGCTACACTGCTTGCCTGCCGACAACAGTCAAACCAGAGGCGCCGGATCCTCGTTCCTCTCGTACTTGAGGAACCTTACCCTCAACCAGTTAAACACTTCTAGGAGATGCCACCGAACTGTCTCGCGACGTTCTGAACCCAACTAACGTAGGTCTTTAATGGATGAACAACCCAACCCTTGGCGGCTCCTGCACCGCCAGGATGACCTGAGCCGATAGCGATGTACCAAACCGCG
>JAZDMM010000036.1:0-7417 GCA_043800965.1 Microcaldota archaeon
AGCTTTCAAAAAAAAGCCTGCGGGAGCTAGCGGTGCCGAAAGGTGGCTGTCCTGAAGAAAATGAAGATAGGAATACTCACGGGCACGCGTCCCGACATAATCAAGATGGCGCCGCTTTACTGGGAAGCGCGCAGGCGCAAGCTCGACGTTGTTTTGATTCACACGGGCCAGCACTGGAGCAGCGACTTGTTTGCAGGCGTTTACTCTGACTTGAATTTGCCGGAACCGGCATTCAAGTGCGGCTACTCTGATCCGAAGTCGCCGGCTGACTCGGTTTCGCAAATGATTGGTTCCCTAGACAAGCTGCTTCGCTCGGAACTAACGGACTTGGACATTCTTCTCACGCACGGGGACACGCTTACTGCAATGGCGGGTTCGCTTGCAGCGCATCTTGATTTGATTGCGGTGGGCCACGTTGAAGCCGGGTTGCGTACTTTCTCGCGCGAGCCTTTTCCGGAGCAAACGGACACGCGGTGCAGCGATGCGTGCAGTGATTTGTTTTTTGCCGCGACAGAAACGAACAAGCGCAACCTGCTGAACGAGGGGTTTGACGAAAAAAGAATTTTCGTAGTTGGAAACACCGTGGTCGATGCCGCCAAGTGGGCTGCGAAAAAAGGCGGGGAAAGCCAGGCGTTTTTCGAGAAATTGGGAATCGATTTTTCAAAACAGCAGGTTTACTTCTCGTGCCACCGGCGCGAGAATACGATGCACGAATCGAGATTCAAGGCAATGGTTGATGCCCTTGCGCAGGCGTCGGACTCGGGCTATCAAGTGCTTTGGTCCGTTCGCCCCGGAACCCAGAGAGCAATAGACGAGTACGGCCTTGAGAGCGAGATTTCCGAGCACGAAAACTTGTTGCCGGTCGCGCACATTCCGAATTACACCGACATGATGTTTTACATGAGCCGCTGCCGCATGGTTGTTACGGATTCCGGATCAATGCAGGAAGAGAGTGCGGCTTTACACGTGCCTTGCGTAACCCTGCGTTTCGTAACCGACCGGCCGGAGAGCGTTGAAGCCGGCGTCAACATTCTCGCGCCGCCTAAAGACGCCGCAACCATAACGCGCTCAATTCAAGAGTGCGAGAAAAATAATGACGAGATGAGGCGCAAGCCGAATCCTTACGGTGAAGGAGACTCCTCGCAACGCATTTTAGACGCGATAGGAAAGTTCCAAGGGCGTTTCATAGAGTGGGAGCATTCCAAATAGGTTTTTCTAATGAAAGTATTGCTGGCGATGCCGCCGCTTCCGTCGGATTTGAGCTGGACTACCAAGCCCGAGCCGCCGCTTGGCATAGCCTGGGTTGCCGCTTGTCTGGAGCGCGCGGGCCATGAGGCCGCCGTAATAGACCTCAACCTCGAGCACTCTAAAGCAGCAGACGCTTTTGCGCGGAAAATGTCTTCTTTTGCGCCTGATGTGGTGGGAGTATCCATGACCACGTTCACGAAAAACGAGTGCGCGGCAATTGCGTCCGAAGCCCGGAAGCAAGGCGCGTTCGTTCTCGCTGGCGGGGCGCATCCCTCGCTTTTCCCGTTAGACGTCTTGAACTCCGGTTCTTACGATGCGGTTGTGGTTGGTGAAGGCGAGGTTACGACGACCGAACTCGTTAATGCGCTGGCTGAAAAACGCCCGCTTTCTCAAGTGCAAGGCATTGCGTTCAAGCACGGCAGTGAATCCGTTGCCAATCCCCCGCGGCCTTACATCACCGACCTTGATTCACTTCCTTTTCCGGCTCGGCACCTCTTGTCCATGCGCGAGTATCCCGAGTACCGCCTTTCTTTTCTGCTTGAGGCGCCGGCCACCACCATGTGCACTTCCCGCGGCTGTCCTTACCGCTGCGCTTACTGCTCGTCCCCGGTTATTTGGGGCCGGTCCTGGCGCGGCATGGGCGGCAAGCGCGTTGCCGATGAAATGCAGCACTTGAGGGACGAGTACGGCATCCGTTCGATTAAATTTCACGAGGACCACTTCACGTTAAAGAAAGAGCGCGTCATGGACATTTGCGCTGAAATAAAAAAGCGCAAGCTCGACATGCCTTGGCAGTGTGAGGCGCGCGTCAACAACATTGACGAAGAGCGCTTGAATGCCATGGCTGATGCGGGCTGCCAAGTCATTTGGTTCGGGATAGAGTCAGGAACCCAGAAAGTCCTGGATTTCTACCGCAAGGACATAACCCTGGAACAGGTGCGCAACGCCGTAACCCTTTCCAAGAAAGCGGGCATCAAGCCCATAGGGAGTTTCATCCTCGGCGCGCCCATCGAATCAGAGGAAGAGATTAAAGAAACGATTGAATTCGGGTTGGGCTTGGGGCTGGAAGACGTTTACTTCAATATACTCGCCGCATTTCCCGGAACCGACCTTTACGAATACGTAAAGAAAAACGATTTCGTGGGCAGGTATTTATGCGACGGCGGACTGATAGAGATAGAAGGGAAGACGCCGCACTCTCGCGTCGTCGAACTCCAGCGCAGCGCGCAACAGCGGTTGGACAAGCGCAAGCTGGGGTCGAACTGGAAGAAACTGCTGCGTTATTACGCGCGGCAACCCACGCGCCTGCCGTCCGCGGCATTAAAGCGCGGTCTTAAAGCGGCTTTGCAAAAAGGTGATTGAATTGGTTTCACAGGCTTACATAATTTGGAATGACTTCAAGCGCTCGGTTTCGTACAACCTGCGCCTGACCCGCGCCTGGAACAAGCCAGTCAGCTTGCTTGTAGAGTCGACCAATTACTGCAACTTGCGCTGCATAACGTGCCCGCGCGAGGACATGACGCGTGCAAAAGGAAGCATGAACTTCAAGCTTTTCAAGAAAATAATCGATGAGTCGCTGTTCATTTACTCGGTGGGCTTACATTACATGGGCGAGCCGCTCATGAACAAGGACATATTCAAGTTCATCGATTACGCCAAGCAAAAGGGCGTCAACCACGTTTACTTGTCCACCAATGTGACCATCCTGAACGAGGAAAGAAGCAATCGCCTGCTGGACACTCCGATAGACGCGGTTATCCTCTCCCTTGACGGCGCCAGCAAGCGCACTTACGAGCGCGTGAGAAGGAACGCGAAATTCGAGGAGTCGGTGCGCAACGTTGAAAAGTTTCTCGAGTTGCGCGAGAAGAGCGAACGCAAGCCTCACGTTTACCTGCAGGTAATCAAGACAAATGAAACGCTCAAGGAAATGCAGGAATTCCGGGAAAGATGGTCGGGCTACGACGTTGAGATAACTTGCAAGAACTTCTGCACTTGGGCGAACCAGCTGAAAAACGCCGAGAAAATTTCGAAAAAGGAAAACTGGTACCACCCCGGCGGAGTGCCGTGGCCTTGCGCAAGCTTGTGGGAGGGCCTTGTCGTTAATTGGGACGGCTCGGTTGTCCCGTGCTGTTACGACTTTAACTCGACCGCCGTTATCGGCGACTTGAAAAAGCAATCGGTCCTCGAAGTGTGGAACGGCGAGCCGATTCAAAAAATTCGCAAGAGCCAGATTGAAAACAAGCCGATTCCGTTGTGCGCGGGGTGCACCGACAAGCCCGGGCACTCGCCTCTCGCGTTTTACCGCGATTTCGGAACGTCCAAATACGCGAGAGCGCTTTGGAACTTCAAGCGCCGAATCTTCGGATGACTTTCGCGGGAACGCCGGCTACCACGCAGTTGTTGGGAACGCTTTTAGTAACCACGCTCCCGGCCGCGACAACGGAGTTGTCCCCGATGCGAACGCCTTTCAATATTATGCTGTACGCGCCGACCCAGACGTTTCCCCCGATTTTAACGGGTTTCGCAACAGTGCCTTTTTTGCGCATGAGCCCGCTGCCGCCGAAAGCGTGGTCGTAATCGGTTATGAAGCAATGCGGCGCTATCAGCGTGTCGCTTCCTATTTCAACGCTTTTCTCGCTCATCACGTGCGTGTAATTGTTTAAAGTCACGCCGTTCCCTATGCGGATTCCCCAGCCTTCGAGAATCGTGTGCCTGCCGAAAACAACGTTGTTTCCGATTACCATCGCGTCCGTGGTGAAATCGGTTACGAAACGGTTGTCTTTAGCGAAGAGTGCGCCCCTGCCTATTTTCACTCCCTTCAACCGCAGCAGAGCTGAAATACAAATAGATTTGATGCCGCGCAGCCAAACCATTTTCCCGAAAAGCGAGCAAGCCTTGCGGAAAGACAGCCATACCCCACGTTTCTTTAAAGTCATTTTTCAAGCACCACTAGCGCATTGCCCCACGTTTTTCCTGCGACGGCCGCCGGAGTTTCCCTGACGAACGCGAGCGATAAAAGTGCGCTCAGCCAGCCGAACGCAGCGCGAACCAACCGCGGCGCGCGAAAGAAAAACCGCGATATTTTACCCGAAAGCGCGTTACCGAAGTACATTACCTTAACCGGCTTTAAACCCGTTGCCGTTAGTATGCGCTCCTTAACCGCGTCCTCGTCGTAATACCGCTGTAATCCGCCGAAAGCGGCATCGTTTTCCTCCTCGAACTCGTTTTTGAACGGGAAAGTGATTACCGCCAACCCGCCTTTCTTGAGCACGCGCTCTATTTCGCGCAAAGCCTTGCAGTCGCCGCGGCCGGGAATGTGCTCTATCACTGAAATCGCGGTTACCTTGTCAAAAGACTCGTTCTCAAAAGACATTTCGCGCGCATCAACAACCTGGCAATCCACGCCGAACTTCGCGAGCTTTTCCTTGAGCCCGCGGTCCTTGTAATCCATGGCCGTAACCTGGCCCCCGTTTGCCGAAAGGAAGGTAACGAAATCAAAAGAAGGGCCGATGTCGAGCACGCGCTCGCCTTTCTTCAATTGCAAGGCCTCGAGAGCGGCCGGGTATTCAAAAGTGCGGTATATGCTGAACCCGGTGATTAAGCGCTTTGGATTAAGCCTTATTGCATGCAGCCATAATTTAACAATTGACGCCATCAACCTACACCGACGCACCGGTACTCTACGCTTTCGTTCCCGCGCAAATTAAGGAATAAGCCCCAGCCGTCTATCACCACGGGCGTGCGCATTTTTTTCGCCAGAGACTCGACGTCCAGTGACTTGAATTCCTTGTGCGGAACAGTAAACACCACTGCATCCGCGTTTTCAAACGCGGCTTCAGCGCTTTCAAGACGCGGGAAATCCACTTTCTCGGCGCGCGGGTCCCACACGCTTACTACAGCGCCTTCATTCCGAAGGCTTTCAGCTATGATAACGCCGTGGCTGTTTCTTACGTCGTCAACGTTTTCCTTGTATGTGACCCCGCAAATTACCACGCGCGCGCCTTTCAACCCGATTTTTCTGGATTCCAGCGCGTCACGCACCAGATTCATGGTGTGCTTCGGCATGTAATCGTTGATTTCCCGGCCGCGCTTCCACAACGAGCTAAAGCCGCGGTTTTTTGCAATAGAGCTGAAGCCGCTCTCCAGATAAATCGGGTCTTTAGTCAGGCAGTACCCGCTCACGCCGCAAGACGGCTTGGCAACTCCGCCGCGTTGAATGCTTTCTTTGGAAAAAGTTTTCGAAATGTCGAAAGCAGTCAAACCGCTTACTCCGCAAGACGGGTTCGCAATGCGGTTGCGTTCGTAACCGTGATTGGCGGCTGCAATTACTTCGAAAGCGTTCAGCTTCCAGTCCTCGCAAGCAAGAGCCACGTCATTAGAGAAAGCGAATAAAGTCGAGCGGAATGAGTTGTCCAACAACTTCACCATTTCAGCTGCTTCGGGCTTTTCAACTACCACGATTTCGCCGCCTATAGTCTTGTAAAATTCAACCGCGCGCCTCGAGCTCTCGGCATCCATGCCGCCGATGACTTTGGTGAGCGACTGCATTTCCGCAACAGCTTTTCCCTCGACTATGCGCTCTGGCGAGAATGCCGCGTAAAAATCCTTGCCGCACTTTAAGCCGCTTTGTTTTTCAATCTCGCCCACCAGAATGCGCGTGGTTCCAAGCGGGAGAGTGGGCTTGAAAATTATCGTTTTGCCGTTTGGATTCGCTTTTCCTATGTTGCGTGCCACGTCGAACGCGTTATCCAGCAAAGGAAATCCGTCCTCGCTCACACTAGTGCCTATTGTCACGACTACGACCTTGCTTTCCGCAACCGCTTTACCAACGTCTTTGGTTGCGGTCAAACTACCGTCTTTGCCGTGCTTGCTTACCAACTCCTCTAATTCAGGCTCGAAAAAAAGCGGCTTTCCTTCGGTTACCGCATTCACGGCCGCGTCACTAGTGTCAACCCCGATTACTTTATGGCCTTTTTTCGCGCACACCGCAGCCATGGGCAAGCCGATTCTGCCAAGGCCTATAACGCAAACATTCATTTTCCAATCACCTTTCGCGCCGCTGCGCAGGCGTTATGCGTTTCGCGCGCGCTCTTCCTCCACCAATCAGCGTAAGTGCGCCTTATGCAACGGCTCATACTCTTTCGAGCCGCTTTGTTATTAAGTACTTTTACAATTGCTGAGGCAATTGCCTCACTGTTGCGCGCGGGAACCAAAAACCCGGTCTTTCCTTCGAAAACGACTTCAGGCAATGCGCCAACGTTCGTTGCCACAACCGGCTTCTCGAAAGCGTAAGATATGAGCGTTACCGCGCTTTGCGTTGCATCGGTGTAAGGCAGCACTACAACCGCAGCGCGCTGAAAGAGCTCGGCAACGTCCTCGTCCTTGATGAATTCGTTGCGCACTGAAACGCCCTTGCTTTCAAGCTCTTTCACGTCAACCACGTCGCCTTTGCCGGCAACCAGGATTTTCACGCCCGGAACTTTTTTCCTGACTAGCGGCGCTGCTTCCGCAAGATACTCGATTCCCTTGTATTTCTTGAAGCGGCCGAAGAAAAGCACGAGCTTCTCTTCCTTAACGTTCTTCTTTTTCCATCTAATGTAATTCGAGTAAGGGCCGCGCATCATTACGAAAACGTCTTCAGCTTTGAATTCCGGGTGAATCTTGAGGAAATCCTTTTTCAACGACTTGCCGTGCACGATTACTTTCTTGGCGTGCTTCAACGTCCGGTTCTGCATTATTTTCGTGTGCAGCTTTTCCTCGCCCGAGTGCAGAGTTGGATCGTGCAAATCCACTACAATCGGCTGCGGGAGGAAGCGAAGGAAGAAACACAGCCACGGCTCTCCGGATTCGATTACTACTGCGTCCGGCTTTATTTTGCGCAAGCGGCGCGCGAGCTTGAACGCGCGGGCGAGATTGCGCGGGTCCTTGAATCCCTTGTACATCGGCATGTATTCGACGCGCGCTTTCTTGACGAATCCTTCGGCGTGGCGCTTGAATTTCTCGGGGAGGAACAAAAACACTTCGTCGCCGTAATCCTCCAACGCATTAGCTAAGTTGGTGGTATGCTCTATGAACCCGAACGAGACAATCGCAATCCGCATATACCTTCCTTTTCAGCGCCTGTCTTAATTAATGCTTTTTTTAAGTTGAGGCGTTTTAATAAAACGAT
>JAZDMM010000068.1:0-2204 GCA_043800965.1 Microcaldota archaeon
TAGAATGGCAAGAAAAAGAAAAATATGGCACGGCGATGGCGTATACAAAGCTGGTAAACTTCTTGATAGCAACCCTTCTTTGGGCTTTTTGTCCCTGTTCTTTCCTAAAAAAAATTCATTCAACGGCTACAGCGGAGAGAATGTTGGATTGATGTACACCGGACGGGTTAGAGGCGTAAAATTTGTAGTTCGCACCAATAGCCAAATAGCTACCGCTTTGCATCAAAGCTGGATGCATAGCCCAGGGCACAGGGCAAATATTCTAAACTCTAAGTTTAAGGCAATTGGGATAGGGGTTAAGCAAAACAAAAACGGGTATTACGGCACTGAACTGTTCTACGGATGAATAGGCTAACCCTAGTTTTGCTGCAAAGCAAGCACACTTGTTTTTAAATAACGGCTTGCCTATAGTGTAAGTCGAATTTTAGTCAATCGACAATTTGAATGATTACGAACGGTGATGAAATTGGGTCGAATGAAGGGAACGCACTTGCACGTCGCAGCCAAGAAGCTGGTTAGCTATTACGCTACGGAGTTTAGTGCGGATTTCGAGAACAACAAGAAAGTGTTGCACGAACTCGGCATTTTGAAAGGCAGTAAGGAAGAGCGCAACAAGCTCGCTGGCGAAATCGGCAATATGATGAAGCACAAAGTTCGCAACGAAAAGCACGACGAGCCCGCGGAAGCCGCGCAAGCGATTTCAGGCTAAGCCAGCGGGTTTGAAACCCGGCCCATAAACAAGACAGCCCCGGTCGTTTTCTCTTGAATTAGAAACAAGAACGGGTGGTCTGCTTTAAACACCGGCGGCCCTTCTCTAACGCTGGTTATTCCAATTCCAATGACCGTGACCGCAGCTGCTTCAGTGCCTTCCTCGTTGACTTCGACAAACGCTTTTTGAAGCGCGAAACTCACGAAAAGATCTTTCGCTCCGTCTATCCCGGAAAGGTCTGCTTCATAAGGCGTGAAAACGTCGCTCGCCCCCATTTTCTTCAAGGGCGCGGTCAAGTCGTAATCAGTTTCCATTTTGAATTTCGGCAAATACACCTCGACCTGCCGGCTTGCAAGCTCTTTCTTCCAGTCATCCAGTTTCGAAGCGTCAATCTCAGACTCCAAAGCCGTTATATCGTCGTTTTTCGGGAGCAAAACGAGCATGGACAACGCATCCCCCTTGTAAGGGAGTTCCAGCATTTGAAGCACGTCATTATCCATGTAACGGAATCCCGCTTCTTCGCCGTTGCTGTACATCATCGGAACTTGAATTTTTTCTTGAGGGGAAACACGGAATTCCATGTCCCTCGTTTTAGCCTTGTCGAATTCCTGCAGCCACTTCCCCTTGAAATAAATGGCGTTCGTTATAACGAGCCTCAAATCAGGCGTAATCATTTCCGGCACCAATACCGATGGTATTCTCCCGTTAGTTTTCTCGAAAGCCCAATCGTTTATGGTGTCGGCAGAGGAAACCGGGTCACCTATGAAATCCAAGTTGGAGGAGTCGCCGCCGTAATAATCTTTCACCACCGAAGTGTAGCTGTTTAAAATCGGGAAATCCTTTTGAATCCACAAGGCGTTTGCAAGCGACAGCGAGTACTCGCTGTTCGGCTCGTTCAAGCGGCCGTTAGCCACGGAAACCGAGCTTCTCCTCTTGCCCGCGTCTTTCTCGAATCCGAAAACCGCTTCCAATTCACTAGCTGTATTCCCCGCTGCTCCCTCGTAAAGAATCGAGAATGCCTGCGACGCGCTGAAAGGCGAATAAAAGATATTGCCGTCCTCGCTTTCCGTTAATTGAGCGTAGAAATCAAACGCGAATTGGTTGACTGAACCGGCTAATGAAGAATCGGTTGGTGAAATTGAAGCGGCCGGCGTTGGCGACGCTGAAATAATGGAAGTAGGCGTGGGCGTTGAAACCGGCGGCTGGGTGCAGCCGAACAAAAGCAAAACCCCGCACAACAAGAAGAAAGCAAGTCTCATGGTCCTCACTTGTTAAGCATTAAGACCATCTTTAATAAATAACCCGTTTTTCGCAGGTTTAATACGCGACGACCGAGTATTGCATTACTCGCCGCGAATGTAGTCATCCCATCCTTTAACCAGCGTGTCCGACGACTGCTGGCGGCGCTCGACTACGCCTTTAATCAAATCGCTTGCATCCGACGTCCCCGTATTGCACTCGTCAGCCCAAGACTCCGTGTATTGAACTGACGCGA
>JAZDMM010000088.1:0-3930 GCA_043800965.1 Microcaldota archaeon
AGGAGTACGAGTTGAAAGTAATCGTTTCCGCTAAATGGTTTGACGTTAGCGAAGCCGGGCCCATCGGGTTCGGGCAAGGCCGCGAGTTCACGTTTACTGTTCGAACGATTACCACCGAGTTTTCCGAGGAAAAGGTAGCCACGCCCGAGGCTTCTGCGACGCCGAGCGAGAAAATAATTTACCTGCAAAGCGAGCAAGACCAGACTTGGTTTTACGCTGCAATCGGCTTGGGCGTGCTGGTAGTGCTACTGCTGATTTACAATATCCTGAGCTCGAGAAAAAAGAAGATTGCGAACGTAGTCAACGTCCAAAACATCATGGGCGGACGCAAAAAGCGCTAGGCATGTTTTTTAAATAACGCTTTCGTTCTGTTTGTCATGCAACACAAGACCTTTTTGCTCATCAGCCTCTGCTTTTTAATCGGCGTTGCATTAGCGCAAAGCGAGGTCGGAGCCAGCCTTACAATCAACGAGGAGGCGATCGTGGTTGCAACCGGCTTGTCGGTTGTTCCCGCTCAAATAATTCAAGGCGCTTCAGCGGATTTGTCTTTGACTCTCGAAAACAAGGGGAATCTGCAGACGAGCGTGCAAGGGAACATCACGATCGTGAATTCCACCAGCGACCAAGTGGGATTGGTTGAATTCAACTCCACGGTTTTGTCGCCGGGGGATGAAGTTGTTTTGTCTTCTTCCTGGAGCACTGCCGGTTTTCCGGCGGGTACGTATGCCGCGCGGGGCCAAGGCATTTACGGCGGGGTTTACACTAACCTGCTGGAGGAATCATTCACGATTTACGTCGCGAGCCCGGACGTTGGAGGCGGCGGTGTAGGCGGAACCCCTTCGGACAAGGAAAAAGAAAAGGTGCCGATTGAACTCCCTAAGAAAATAGAGCCGGAAATAGGGGAAATCAAGCTAACCAAGAAAATCGTTTTGAGAGAAATAATGACCGGGGAAGGCGGAATAGGAACAATCGAAATAAGGAACACCGCGGGGAGCACGCAGAAAATAAAAATCGCTATCACGGGCGCGCCCGAGGGCTTTGTTTCCTCGCAGCAGAACGAGCTGGTTTTACCCGCGAAACAAAGCGCGTTACTGGGCTTGGGCTTTAACATTCCCGCTGACGCGAAGCAAGGCGATTACCTGGTTTCATTGAGCATAGCCGGGGAGGGCACGGTTACGAAAGAATTCATGATTTTGAGGGTAAAGGGATACCCGCCGGATTACCCGGCGCCAAGGATTTTGAGAACAGTCGAATTAGACGAGAAAGAACGCTCGACGCTGGTCACCTTGGTTGTAAAAAACCCGGGGTTGAAGAAAGTCGCCAAGCTCGAGATATTCGAGGAAATTCCCGCAAGGCTGAATATCGACGCGAATAAAATCACGTTCATAGACAACACCGCGGCAATACTCTCGCAAAACCCGTTGATAATGGGGTGGAAGCTCTCGGAGCTCGAGCCCGGCGAATCAAGGACTATTTCGTACAAGCTGGGTTCGCTTGCGCACGATTACTCCGCTTACGCGTACTGGCAGTTGAAGTCCGCTGCGTACAACACCGACGATGCAACGGGCTTGCTTAAAATCCAGGAATTGAGCGTTCCGGTCATGCGCATCGGGGAAACCGCGACTGCCACGGCAAAGCTGTTTTACGGCGGCTTGAATTCGCTCGACGCATCCATTTACCTTCAAGTGCCTGCAGGCGAGTTTAGTATAGAGCCAGAAATGAGGCAGGCGTATCTTGCTCCCAGGAGCTTGACTCCGTTTTCATTCGATATTACGCCGAAAACGGGCGCGACTCCGGGAACCCACATGGCCGAGCTCGTTATTGCCTCTGGGGAAGTTACCTTATCGCAAACGATTGTTTTCATTGTCGAAGAACCGCGCCAGTCTTTCATCAGCGGGTTGGACAAGACCTTGATTTACGGGTTAATCGCGTTCATACTCTTGCTTATGGCCGCTACTTGGCTGTATCCCAAGGCAAAACGCAAGATTAAAGACCGCAAGTTTCCGAGCGAGTTAAGCGAGGACCGCAGCGAGTACCTGCACCAGGTAAAGGAAGGCGTGCTTGAAAAAGATGTCGAGTAAAACCGGGCTAAGCGAAAATGATAAAGCGGTTTTGAAAGAGCTTTTGCACGGTTTTTTGAAATGATTTTAAGCGGGAAAAAATAGAGGTAACGCTTTCCTCGCTGTTCAAACGGCTTGGCAAACCGGTTTAAGGTTTAAACCATTTTTGCCGAATGTGAAAGGCAGGACACAAGTATTTTAAAGTGTCTTTCATTTGTTAATTTGATTCAATGCCCACGCAGACTCAAGGAAAGCGGATAATCGGAGTTTTATCCGGTAGAGGCGGAGTTGGAAAAAGCGTTTTAACCGCTAATATGGGCGCTGTTTTAACCAAGGATAATTTGAAGAATATTCTCGTTGACGCGGACTTGAGCAATCCTTGCCTTAACCTTCACTTGGGCTTGTCTTACAGCCAAGTGGGTTTGCAAGACGTTTTGCAAGGGAAGAAAACTTACGGCGACGTTGCATTGATTCAGCCGCAGACGGGAATGCGCGTTATCCCTGCTTCGCTGAAGTTCACGCGCGGCGCTTCACTTAAAAGGCTGGCGCCGGTGTTGAGCGACATAAGCAAGTCTTACGATTACACCATTGTTGATTCGCCGCCTGGAATAAGCGAGGACGTGTTTCACATTATTAACGCGTGCAATGAGATTGTCGTGGTCACTACTCCCGACGTGCCGGGCGTGAGCGCTGCAACGAAAATGGTTGCGTTGTGCAAGCAGCAGGACAAGCGCGTCTTGGGCGTGGTGGTCAACAGGTGCACTGGCGCGCGCTATGAATTGACTTCCCGGGAAATAGAAAACATGACCGAGGCACAGGTTCTGGCGCGCGTTCCGGAGGACAAGGCTATTCCGGAAAGCATTTCAGTTAAGACGCCGGCGGTGATTTACGCGCCGAACTCGCGGGCGAGCAAGAAGCTGAGGTTAATTAGCGAGGAAATAATCGGGCCGGTTCATAGAATGGAAGCCGGCGACACCTCGTTCTTTTCAGGAATATTCTTTTTCCTGCGCAACTTGTGGCCGTTTTAAAGCCTGCTTACTTCTTTTGGCCCGCGTAATACTGGTATCCCACGAATCCTCCTGCTATCAGCAAGAGCAATAAGCCAATCCACCAATTGCCTGCCGCAGCTGAAGCGAAACCCGTCAATAATCCCGGCGGTTGCCCGCTGCCTTGCGTTTCTTCCCCGGCTAACACCGCTTGAGACTTTTGCTTGTCGAACACGTTTGTTTCCGGCTGGTTGTATTGAATCCAGCCCGATTTCGACGCTTCGTAAGTCAGCAAACCGGTTTGCGTTGCCGGGAACGAAAAAGCTCCGTTGCCATCGGTTAAGACTGAATTGACTAAAACGCCGTTCAAGTAAATCTTGATGAATACGCCGGGCAATCGATTGCCGGTGCCCTTGTCAGCGGCGTAACCGGAGATATCGTTTCCGATGAATGCCGAATCCGGAGCGTACACGTTAAATTCGGGAACGCCGGGCCCTTCGGATCCGCCAGCGGAGAATTCAATGTACTCTTCCGGTCCCGAACCTTGCGGGGAAGCGGGGTAGGTACAGTCCGGATCGTATTCACAGCACGACCTGCAAACGCGGTCTTGAACACAATCACACCCTGAAGGACCGCCGCCACCGCCTCCACCGTTCGGCGTGTCAGTAGGCGAAGGAATCGGAGTAGGCGTGGCTTCCTGTTCCTGCTGCAGCGGAGCGTTAAAGGCGACGCAGTAATACGTGTCGCCGTCAACTAATTCGTTGTAAGGCAAGCCAACCAGCTCTTGGTTGTCGTATAAATACACGTCCACGTGGCAGTAAAACTCTGCGCTGTAATCATTGGAACTCAAGCTGAACGGAATGAATCCCTCCTGCAAAACCTCG
>JAZDMM010000057.1:0-2162 GCA_043800965.1 Microcaldota archaeon
ACATCAGCCTCCGATAAGGATATGATTAAAAATCGGTTTCAGGCTATAAAAAAGCTCCTATGGCGTCAAAACCTTGCGGAAAACCAGTATTCGCTTGTTCCAAATCCTGCGCGCCAAACGCCCTTTGAAATAAAAGCCGAAACGCTCGTACAACTTTCTGGCGCCGAGGTTATCCTCGCTAACCAAAAGCAAAACCTCATCACACTTCTTTTCAGCAATCCGGTCCAACGCCTTTTGCAACAATTTAGAACCGATGCCCTTGTTTTGAAACTCGCGCGCAACAGCCAGCCCCAGTATCGTAGCCTGCTTGTCCTTAAACTCTATGTCCACGAACCCAACCGTCGCCTTGTTGACTACGGCAACGTAATACTCAATGTCTTTTTCCGCAAGCCGTTGCGCTATCTTATCCAAATTGAAATTAGTGTAAGGAAAAAACTCTCGCGTTAACACGGTAATCGCGTACAAGTGCTTGCGCGTTGCCTTGATTATCTCAACCATTTCACACCACAAACTCGTTTCCATTAGCCCAGTCGCTTTCAAAAACCTTTTCAAAACCCGCAACCGCCGCTTTTCCAGCCACTATAACGCTCGCCTCGCGGTTGTCGACCCATGCGCTATGGCTCCAATTATGGCTCCCAACCAGCACGCGTTCGCCGTCAACAACCACGAACTTCGAGTGCACGAGCTTGAACTCGCGCGGCGCCCACTTGACGGAAATGCCGCGCTCGCTCAAGAACCGCGCGGTTTCGAAATTCGAGTCAACACGCGGCTCCAACAAAACGCGCACTTCAACCCCGCGGCCTGCTGCATCCAACAATGCCTTCCTTAAATTAGTATTCGTAAACAAGTACATTTCAACCCAAACGCTTTCTTGCGCCGAACCAATTAATTCAACCGCCCGCCACTCCGCATCAGGCGAGAAAACGCTCTCAACCGATTCCGCACAAACCGGTTGCTGCGGCTCGGCAAACAAAAGCAAACCCGCGCCAAAGCTGAACCCTATTAAAAAAACGATAACAAACCGCAGTACCCGTGCCATCTTCCTTCAGCTCCCGGGGCGGCTGTTTAATTCAAAATTTTATTTCCTGTTTCTCTCCTGTTTCCGCTGCCTTAATTCCGAACTGCGCAGCGGCAACCGCATGCAAACCGTCTTCGCCTGAAACCAAGGGCTTGCACTTTCCTTCAACGCAATCAAGGAAATGCTCTAACTCGAGCTTTAACGGCTCTTCCTTGCGGAAATACGGCTTGATTTCCGTTCCTCTCCCGACGCGGAACAAAATCTCGTCGAAATTGCTGTACTTGTAATCCTTTTTCTCTGAAGTGCTAATCGTAAGCTCTTGGCTGATGTAATCCAACCGCGCAGTTCCCTTGGTGCCGAGCAAAATGACTTCCCGCGTCTTGATCGGAGTAACGCGATTCGCTTCAACCGCGGCTGTGAACGAAGGGAATTCGTACAACGCACTGCACAAGTCCTTCGCATCCTTATCAATAAGACTACGCTCAACAGCCTGTACTTTCTTCGGGTACTCCCCCGACAAGTAACTCAACACATCGATATCGTGAACCGCTTGGTCAAAGAACGCGGCGCCCAACTTTCGGTTGGTCGGGACTCCGAATCGGTAAGTGGAAGCGTAAACAATATCCCCGATTTCTTCAACGTGCTCTTTCAAAGCAGCAACCGCGGGATTAAAGCGCTCGATGTGGCCAACTGTCAGCATTACTTTCTTTTCCTTAGCCGCGTGAATCAGTTTTTTCCCGTCTTCAAGAGAATCCGTAATCGGTTTTTCAACGAGAGTCGGAAGCCCGCGCTCGATCATTTGCATCGCAACTCGAAAATGCAGCTTAGTCGGAACAGCAACAATCGCGGCGTCAACTGCACCGGCAGCGAACGCTTCCTCCGCTGTTGCAAACGCCTTGACGCCTTCGTGCTTGTGGTTTAACTCGTCGCGCACTTCCTTGCTTGGCTCGACCACGAACACGTTTTCAACGCGCTTGCTGTGCACCAAGTTTCTTACGTGGTTGCGGCCCATTGCTCCAGCGCCTAAAACGAGTACGTTCATATGCCTTAAACCAACCCAACCGCTAAAAATGGCTAAATAATAAAGAAAAACTAAACCCAGTTAAATATTAACTTTAGCAATTAATAAACCAATTCGCTGAAT
>JAZDMM010000117.1:0-2243 GCA_043800965.1 Microcaldota archaeon
AAATCACGCTCGAGAGGGCTCTAGAGCTCTGCAGCGAGCTTAAGGAACTGGGAACCCGGGAAGTTACTTTGATCGGCGGTGAACCGCTTTTGTCTGAAAAGTGGTTTCCTATTGCCAAAAAGCTAGGTGAATTGGAAATCAAGGTAAATTTCGTTTCTAATGCTGTTTTGGTTGACGGGGCCGCGGTCGCCAAGTTGAAGCAAGCGCGAATCAACAATTTTGGCGTAAGCATTGAGGGAACGCGCGCGACTAACGATTCTATTCGTGGGACAGGCGTTTACGATAAGATACTGCGGGCAATTCGGCTTTTGCATTCGAACGGCGTCAAAGTCAGCGTTGCAACCACTATCTCGAAATTGAATTACCCTGAATTGGATGCTGTTTATTTCGAACTCGTCAAACTAGGCGTTAAAGTGTGGCAGATTCAGCTCGCGATGCCTGTCGGTCGCATGACGCAAGAGGCTATGCTTGAGAAGAAGGACTTGCGCTCTTTGATTGAATTCATAATTCGCGTGAACGAGGAAGGAAAGCTCAGGGTTTACCCGGGCTGCAACATTGGTTATTTCGGCGGATTAGAGGAGAAATACCGCACGCACCTGGGCGAGGGAAATGCCCTGCCGTTTTGGACTGGTTGTTACTCCGGCATTTTCGAAATGGGCTTGACGAGCGATGGCTCGGTTAAGGGCTGTTTGGCTATGAAAGACAAGTTCATTGAAGGAAATATTAATCAGAAGCCGCTTAAGGAAATCTGGGAGTCGGAAAACGCGTTTGCATACAACCGCAAATTCAAGAGATCTTACCTCGGCGGTTTTTGCGCGAATTGCCCGCACGGCGAAGTGTGCCGAGGCGGCTGCCCGATAGTAAGTGAAGCGTTGACGGGTTCAATGAACAACGACCCGTATTGTTTGGAGCGAATTGAAAATGAAGCGCGTGCTGGAAAAGCCGGGAAAGTGGACGCGGAAAGCGCTAAAGAATTACGACCGCCTGAAGTCGCTGGCAATAGTCGACCGTCACTTTACTAACCGCGCGCTTGACCTTTGCCCCAAGAAAAGCAAGTTGCGTTTGCTTGACGTGGCTAGCGGCCCCGGTCAAGTTCTTTCCCTAGTTCCGAGTGGGCATGTTAAGCACGGAATTGATCTTGATCCGCTTGCAGTTGAGTTCGCGCGGGAAAAAGACAAGAAAACCAAGTATGCGGTAGCGAATTCCGAGCAATTGCCTTACCGAAAAGGTTTTTTCGATTTAGTAATGTGCCACTCGCTTTTGCATCACCTTGAGGAACCGCGCAAGACGATTGAAGAAACGTTGCGCGTTGCCAAACCCGGCGGAGCGGTTTTCTTCAGGGACTTATGCCGGCCTGAATCCGAGGAAGCCTTACAAAAGATTTTACAAGATTACGCCGCTGGTTACGATGAAGAGAACAAGCGCTTATTTGAAAATTCTTTGAGAAGCAGTTTTACTTTACGCGAGTGGAAATCGCTTTTTCCAAAGGACTTTCACTGTTCGAAAATTTCGTTTTACCTCGTGGCTGAAAAACCGTCTGAATCCGTGAAACTCGAGCTTCCTGGTGCGGCCACACGCCTTCGTTTTAAGAGAAGCCGGCGCAACGCCTAAAATCGCGTTCGAATCCAATCTTCCGCCTTGTCTTTCAGCAAGTACCGCGCCTCGTCTTTCTTGAAGGTTCCCGGGTGCACTGTGCGCCGCATGCTTTCTCCGCGCTGGTAAAGCACTTCGTGCTTTACGTGCAAGAGCTCGTGAAAAACGATGTATTCCACGACGTAGAACGGGACGCAGGCGGCATCTAGCTTCTTGTTGACCGTGATTATATTTTTAGCGGAATCGTGCGTACCGAGAACGCGCTTGCTGCCTTGCTTTGACCACGTAATTAACGGCTTTTTCACGCTGGCGAAAGTATCCGGATACAAAATCAGCAAGTTGTCGAGAATCATTTCCAAGTCGAAGTGAGTTCCTTTTGATTCGGCTTTGACTTTATGGCCGTGCAGCGCGCGCAAGGATTCGCCGAGCTTGGCTGTTGTCTTGCGCGAGTAGAATTCTTTTAGCTGAAAGACGAACGGGTTAGGCGTTTTTTTGTGCAAGAGGCGGTTGAAGAGGGCGATTGCGAGGCCCATGAGCGCTTCCCTGCTTGCGTTTTCAAAACCCTTGCTAACTTTTGCTTCAATTGCATTGCCTTTGACTTGCAGCTTAGCTTTTAACCCGGCGTAGTCCGCGAACTCGGCTTTAACGAA
>JAZDMM010000120.1:0-3952 GCA_043800965.1 Microcaldota archaeon
AGGAGAGGAAGATTTCCGCAAGCTGTCGGGTTTGCCGTCTGGCTCTGAAATTGCGGAATTACGTTTTGGCAAGTCCGAACTCCGATTCAAGCCCAAGCTCGAGGTTTCGCAATCGTTGAGCCGTTTGCTTGGCTACTTTGCTTCGGAAGGTCATTTCGACAACGGCGTTGCCTTGACTTTCGGTCCGCATGAGATGCATTACGCGCAAGACGCTGCGCTTTGCGTGAAGGAGTCCTTTGGCGTCAAAGCAAGAGTTAAACGCCAGCCGCACTTCACTCGAGTTATTTTCGGCGGCGGCTTTTTGGAACTAGTTTTCGAAAAGCTCTTAGCATGCGGCAAAGGGGCTGAAAACAAGCGCGTTCCTTGGCTCGTCTTCAACGCACCTGCTGAGTGCAAGAAAGAATTCCTGCGCGGTTACTACCGCGGCGACGGCAACCTGCGTTTTTCAAGCCGCGGCTGCAGGCTAGTTGCCGTAACCGTTAGCAGGAAGCTCGCTTCGGACTTGGTTTTCCTCTTTAAGCAATTAAACGGTTGGCCTAGCGTTTACCAACGACCGTTGAAGCCGGGCGAAAAACAGGCTCACGTCGTAACCGTTTCAGACAAGCAAACTTTGCGCGAATTAAGCGAAACGGTCATGGATTTGTCTGAAGGCAAGCGCGAGGAAGTTTGGAATTACTTGCAGAAGCCGGTTGTTAAACTCAACGTGAGGAAAACCGTTCCCGTTGAGATTCTTCGCGCGGTTCAAGACAGCGTTTTCCGTGCCACGCGCAAGGGAACGGCGCACTTGATTGGAAACTACAAGCGCGTTTCATTCGGCAAGCTGCGTCAAGTATTCGACTTGGTTTCAACGCAGCCGCATTCGCTGTTGTTGAAAGACCGCATCTTGAATTCACTAAGCGAGAACGAAAGCCTTTCCACCGCCCGAGTTGCGGAAATATCAGGCGTTAAGTTTGTTACCGCTTTCAAGAGCCTAAAACGAATGTCCGGCAAGAGCTTGGTTGAAGCAACGCGAGTCAAAGGCGACTGGCGCTGGAAGCGCGTTAATGCTGGCGGAGCGTTGACAGAGGAAGCAATTAGGCGTTTGCTAGTGGCTAAAAACATTGTCGACAACGAGCTCGTGTTGTTGCCCCTAAAGAAAGTCAAGAGCGTTCCCGCGTCAAGCGGAATGGTTTACGACATTGAAGTTGCGCCTACTCACTCTTTTGTTACCGGTCTCGGCGGGTTGCTCGTGTCAAATACAGACGCAGACCCGTACGGGTGGTACATTTACTCGACCATGAAGTACGGTTCAATGGCTTTGGCTCACGAGAGCGACCGATTGGGCTGCAAGGAAATGAAGTTCATCGGCATGAGCATCAGCGACATTGAGCACTACAAGCTGGATGCCGTCACCATCAAGGCCAAGGAAGTGGACATCAAGCGCGCGAACGAAATCAAGGAGTACGACTGGTTCAAGACGAAAGAGTGGCAGAATGAAATCCGCAAGTTCTTAGACAAGAAAATCAAGGCGGAAATCCAGGCGCTCAGCAGCAAGAACCTGCAGTACATCTCTAAGACGTACCTGCCGGATAAAATCAATGCTAAGGACTTTCTTCCCTAAGCCGCGGATGGGGCACCACTCTTGTGGTTCCCCCTCGGAACTTAGTCTTCCGACTCCCCCTCCACGAAAACCGGCAAGGACTTTTTGCCGTGAGCTTTTTAACTCGGCGTCGGTAATACGCTCGTGAATTCCGAGGAAATAGTTCTTTACATCCTCACGCCGTTAGTCCCTGTCTTGTTCGTGCTCGGCATTTACACTGATTTTCTTCCAACTTGGTTCTTTCTCTTCGCAATCTTCATTGACTTCTTCCTGATTTTATTCTGGTTCGGCTACGCCGGCGTCACGCAAAAACGGATTCACTCGTTCAAGTTCGACCGCGCCGTAACCGGCCCCCTCGCTTTTATCACGGGCATCGCTTTCCTGCTTTTGGCTTTAGTTGCGTTGTTTTTCGCCTTAAACCTTGTTTTCGCGAGCTGTTCTCTATAAACGCATGCGTGTTCGGCAACTTGCCTTAACCGTAAACGTCGTCCCTTTTTCCCACGTGCATGAAAATTAGTTTTTCATTTTCTATTTTGAATATTATTCGGTGTTGCAGAAATCGTTCACTGAAAAGAAATGCTTCGCCGTGAAGCGGTTTAGACAAAAAAGGGTTCTCGATAATCTTTCTTGTCCGCGATATCTTTAACAGGTTTATCCAGCTTATTGACTGAGTCGATGAATTTTTGTCTAAAACGAATGTCGTATTTCGTCATCGCCGTTACCTGCTTTTCGCTAGGGCGGCTGCAAAAAAGTAGCACGCAAGCCTTAATAACCCTTTTTGTTATAATTATTATGATATAAATGAACATGAACGTTAAATTGGTTGGAATACCCGAGCAAATAATGGAGGGCGCGATCAAGGCTGGCATCGCTAAAACCAAGACCGATGCTTTGCTACTTGGTTTGTTTGAACTCGACCATCGTTATAACTTACTTGAACTTTTGGAAGACGAGCAAGACGTCAAGGAAGCAAAAGCGGCCTTGGCCAGAATAAGAGCCGGCAAGGAGAAGTTGTATTCTCTTGAAGAATTCGAGAAAGCAACGGGAATGAAATAGAAGTAACTTTGCGCGTTACTAAAAAGCAATTTAAACCCTGACCCACCAAATAATTCGAGAATGCCTTGGTAGCTCAGTTGGTAGAGCGGCTGTTTCTAATCGTTTCAAATTTGAAGCGTTAGATAGTCGAAACTGTTAAACCGACTGGGGTTTTATGCCTCAGCAGAAATCATCAGGCCGCAGGTTCGAGTGCCGCCCCTTTTCTTTCAAAACGCACGCAAACCTTTCGGGTTTGCGGCGCACGACAAACGCAAAAAGCGTTTGACGTGAGAAAAGGTGCGGCGTCGCCAAAAGAAACATTGTTTGGTGACGTCGTTTTAAGGCGTCCGAAAATCCTGCCCAAGGCGTTCCTCAAGAACTTAGCTTGGCGGGGGAAACGCGCGTTTTTTAAAGAGCGTTCACTAACGCGTTATCGTGAACAACGGAAAAGAAAAAGGGGAAACCAACTCGGTTGCAGCCCGCGTTTTTTTGCTTGCGGGCATTGCCGTGCTTTTTCTCGCTTGCATCGCCTTAAGCGGATGCGTTCAACAACCCCCGCAGCAACCGCTTCAACAGCCGTCGCCGGCTTTCGAACAGCCCGCGCCGGTTGAAAGCGTTGAGCCGTCAACGGCGGTTGCGCCCGCTCCGACTGTCAAAACGGATTTATACGGTTCGATGCTGGCTTTCAACGTGAACGACGCCGGCGCAAGCGCGAACGGCCTTCAGTTACTCCAGCAAAACGGTTGGAGCGAGTTCCGCAAGGACGCCGGTTCCTACCAAAAACTGAAAAACGGTTTGAAAACCGTTTTAAGCGAGCGCGCGAAGCTAGCCAAGCAAACCGGTTTTTCCGTTGACCGCGAAATCGCGGCTTTCTTTACTTGGAACGTGGTGGAACCCGAGAAAGGAACGTTCGATTGGGAGTTGACGGACTTGCTTGTCGAAGCGGCTTCCGGCGCAGGAGTCAAGCTCTCCGGCGTAATCCAGCCCTTCGCGAGTTGGGACCAGAAAAACACCGCGGCTAACCCGGGGTGCAACGCGTTGGACTTCGCTTACTACGATTACAAGGCGGGGCCGCCGCAAGACTTGAAGGAATACCAGGTTTTCTTGACAAAACTGGTTGAGCGCTACAAAAACACGGTCGCTTTTTGGGAAATCGGCAACGAAGTTGAAGGCGATTGCGGCGGATTCAAAGACAATCCCCAAGGCTATCTCGATTTGTTGAAGATTTCTTACCAGACGATTAAAAAAGCGGATGCGCGCGCGATAGTTTTGAACGGCGGCGCGCTAGAAATCAGCGGGAGAATGGAATCCGCAGCCATAAAAGAGTTTTGGCAAAAG
>JAZDMM010000008.1:0-5419 GCA_043800965.1 Microcaldota archaeon
AATCCCGAATGAAACCGGGTTAATCATCAATTCGTGTTCTGCGGCTGGTGGATGGTGATCGATTATAATCGAGTCCGGCGCATGCTTTTTTATCACGGGCAGCTGGCCTGCGCCAACGTCGCAGAAAACGAGTTGTTTGCCTTGCTTAACGAGCTCTTGCATAATCACGTCATTCACTTTCTTCATCAAAACGCGCGTTTCGAACTTCTTGCCTTTGGCGCGCATTGCCGAGCACACGATAGCTGCGCTGGTTATCCCGTCGCAGTCGTAATCGTGCGCAACAATAACTTCGTCAAAGCCCAAAACCAAATCGCCGATTTCCCTTGCTTTTGCGAGAAACGGCCCGTAATCGTCTTTCTTTTTTTCCGGAGCGCTTTCGCTTGCCTCAAATTCCTCTTCGTCGTGCCCTTCGAAATCGAGCTGGGTTTGTTTCATTGCAGTATTACTGGTTCGGCAAACTTAATTAATTTTGGCGGTTTAACGAAATGCGTCATGTCGCGCGTTTCAAAGAAGACTTTCGATAAAGTGGCTGAATCCGTTCTCGGCGTGTTGTACGACAATTACCCGGGGTCAGTTTCCACGCGGTTCGTTGCCGGGGAAGTAGCGCGCGACAAGGAATTCGTTGCCAAGGTGCTTGATTTCTTGCGCGGCAAAGGATTCGTTGAACAGTGGACTAAAAGCCGCGCCGGGGAAGAGTACGAGCGGTGGGCAAAGTGGCGCTTGTCGAAACGCGCTTACGACAAGTACGCTGAATTGACTTAAACCTTGAATTCTTCGCCGAGCTGGGGGACTTCAACGCGCAGCTTCTTGTTCTGCTTCGTTATCGCCTGCGAGAATTCCTCGCACTTCTCACTTTCACCGTGCTGGATGAACACGTTCTTCAATCCCTTGATTCCCTTGATGAATTTCAACAACTCGCCTTGGTCACTGTGCGCGCTGAAGCGCGCTTCGTCAACTTCCAAATTAATCGGAACCTTTTCGTCATCGATTTGCAGTTCATCGGTTCCCTCGAGCAAAAGGCGGCCCCGCGTGCCCTTGGCTTGAAATCCCACGAGAATAACCTTGTTTTTCCTGTCTGGCGCGAGCTTTTTCAAATAAGAGAGCACTGGCCCGCCGTTCAGCATTCCGCTCGTAGTCAAAATTATTGCGGTGGGCTGTTCAAATACGTCGCTCCGGTCTTTTCTTTCGGGAAACTTGTAAAACGGGCTCTTGAACGGGTCGTCGTCACTAGTCAAAATCCTGTGTTGCACTTCCTTTTTCAAGTAAATCGCGTTGTGGCGGTAAATCTTGAGCGCTTTCTTGATCATTCCATCAAGGTAAACCGGCGTGTGCCTTAAACCGCCTGAACGCAGGTAGTTCTCTAGAGTGAACAAAATCTCTTGCCCGCGGCCTATTGCAAACGTCGGGATAATCACTTTACCGCCGTGTTCTACGGTTGCTTGAATGCTGTCAACCAGCATTTTCGAAGAGTCTTTCGTCGCCAAGTGCTTGTCGCCGTGTCCTCCGTACGTAGATTCGATAATCAAAGTATCGGCTTGCATCTGGCTCGCGGCGGGCTCTAGCAATCGCGAGGGTCGCGTGTTCAAGTCGCCGGTGTAAAGCAGCGTGTGCTTGCCGGACTTGATTTGCGTCATTGCGCTACCGAGAATGTGGCCGGCTTCAAAAAGCGTGATTCCTTTTACTTCGGTATTGTACTCCATTATGTCGGTTCGCGTCAGCAGCCGCGTCACGTCTTCAAGAGAGTAAACCGCCTTTTCTTGGTTGATTCTCAAGTAATCCGCGAGAAGCAGTTGAATCAAGTCGCGCGTTGGCTTGGTGCAAACCACTTTCTTGCGGTATCCTTGCGCGTAAAGCGCGGGCAGGAAACCCGAGTGGTCCAAGTGCGCGTGGCTTAACACCACGTTGTCAAGGGATTTGATAACTCCCTTGTCCAAGAGAGGGAACTCTTCTTCTTTCCCTAGTTTAACGCCGCAGTCAAGCAGCGTCTTGTGCCGGCCGGAATCAACTAAAATCGCTGACCTGCCGACTTCTTGGGCAGCGCCCAAAAATCGAATATTCACTATTAATTCACCTATTTTTTCTAAACTAACTCCCGGCTCGAGCCCTTCGAAAAGGGCTCGAAACGGTTTTCAGTTAATTTAATTGTGCCGTAAGGTAGTTTTAAAGCATTGGCTTAATGGAAAAACGGGGTTTTTATTCATTAGACCGCCCTAAGCTTACTGTATGATAGCCGATGAAATACGCAGTTTGCTTGCGGAGAAGCGGAAAAAGCCGGTTCCCGACGATCTGGAGCTGTACCTGAGCCAAGCCCGCGTGCGCAACAAGGTTTACCGCACCATTATCGACCGGTACGCCGACGCCATCAACGAAGGCGAGGAAAAGTCTATTCCAGAGCTCAAAACTCTGGTTAACCCGCGCGATAAAACGGTTGTGAACAAGCGCGACGAGTTTTTCATGCAGCTTAAAGGCGATGAAATTGAATGGCAGTTTGATTTCGACCGGGATTTCCCGGGTTTCGCGGTCAAGTCATTTGAATTCGTGAACTCGCTCAAGCCGGTTCACGCTGAATTAAGCGTTTCCTACTGGCTTTCGCCCAAGGACATGATTGATTTGGGTGCAGGCGATGCGCTTGACAAGTGCGTTTTTCTTTGCTCGCTTTTGATTTCCGCGGGTTGCAAGAACGCACGCGTCAGGGTTGTTGCTTTGGAAGGCGCGTTAAAACACTCTTTCGTCTTGTTCGAATTCAAGAACAGGCAGTACTTGCTCGACCCGTCGTCGGTTGAATCAGAGGCGGTTTGCGAGGCAGAGGCTTTGGAAGGGTTGTTCGTGCATTATTGCTTTGACTCGCGCGGGGTAGTGCGTCCGCTGTACGAATTCAATGACGAGAGCTTCGAGGAATTCGAAGCTTAAAGCATTTTCTTGATTCTGCCTAGGAACCGCTCTTGAATTGCGATGGTATCCTTCACGTGCTGCTTCAAGGTAGTCTTGCCTTGCAGTATTTTCTTGTGAATCGTTATTTCGTCGTGCACGTGCTCTTTCCATGCGGTCATGAATATGTGGAAATTTTTGTCGATTTTCTTTTCAACAGCCAGCAGTTTACCGGATACGGTTTTCTTTGATTTGGAACTTTTCTTAGCAGTTTTCTTCTTTTTAGCCACTTGAACCACCGAAGCCATTACGAGAGAAGGCTTTATATTCGTTGTTTTCCAAAAAAATTCCGCTTTTGTTTACAGACGTGAGTCTATGGCTGTCAAGTTCGATTATTCAAAATGCATTCGCTGCGCAGGCTGCGCGTCAGTGTGCCCGGCGAGCGCGCTCGAGTTGCTCGACAAGGGAGTTGTTTGCGATGCCGCGAAGTGCATTAACTGCGGCATTTGCATTAAGGTGTGCCCGGCGCAATGCATTTCTTTTGCGGATAAAGAGGAAGAATAAATGGATTTCAACGATTCTTACGACGTGGTTGTGATTGGCGGGGGTCCGGCAGGCGCGTGCTTTGCAAAGCAGGCGGCTTCCAAAGGCCTTGACGTCATTATTTTCGACAAGCGCAAGGAAATAGGCTCGCCGGTTAAGTGCGGGGAAGGCTTGGGCGCCCATTGGAATTACTGGAAGCTTCCGATTAACGAAAAGAGCATTGCGTGCAACATCGAGGGCGCTGCCGCAATTGCACCGAACGGCAAGGAACTCGTTCTTCAAAACGATTATACGAAAGGATTTGTGCTCGAGCGCAAGATTTTCGACAAGTTTTTGGCTATTGAAGCAGGCCGCGCAGGAGCGCACGTGAGAGCGTTTTCGCGCGTGACTGATTTGATTAAGGAAAACGGTAAAATCGCAGGAGTGAAAGTGCGTTATCTCGGCGAAGAGTTTGACGTCAAGGCAAAGCTCGTTGTATCCGCAGAAGGGATGGAAAACCTGATTGCGAGAAAGGCGGGAATCGCGAAGCCTGCTAACGCTTACGATGTTGACACTTGCTTTGAATACGAATTGGTTAACGTGGATTGCTCGCGGCGCTTCATCGAATTGTTTTTCGGCGAAAAAATAGCGCCAAGGGGCTACGTCTGGGTTTTCCCGAAAGCGGATGACGTTGCTAATGTCGGCGTCGGAGTAGGCGGCCACTTGGGACTGGACCCGCGCAAGCTCATGGATGAATTCATTAAGGCGAATCCCGAACGCTACGGCAAGGCAGAGTGCGTTGAAGTCAAGGGTGGCGTAATCAGCGTTGGAGCTCCGCTCAAGAGCCTCGTAACAGACAATTTCATGGTTATTGGAACAGCAGCTCACCAGGTTGACCCGATTCACGGCGGTGGAATGGGGCTTGCAATGGAAGCGGGCATTATTGCAGCCGACGTTGCCGTAGCTGCGTTCGAGAAAAACGACTTGTCTGCAAAATCACTGATGCCGTACCAAGAAAAGTGGCTTGGCGCAGAAGAGGACAAGCTCGAGAAGAGGCTGAAGCTACGGAAAGTGCTTGAAGTGTTGTCTGACGACGATTTCAACCACATTTTCAACCAGCTTTCGAACGATGACTTGGATATGGTGTTGAAAGGCAATTTCGCGATTCCGGCAGCCAAAGTTTTGGCTAAAAGGCCGAGCTTATTAAAGGTGCTTGGCCCAATTAGTGGAATACGGTGATTTGAAAATGGCTAAAAAAGACGATTATTCGACTTACAACAAGTACGAGAAGGCGCGCGTAATCGGCGCCAGAGCTTTACAGCTCGCAATGGGCGCTCCGCCTCTAGTCAAAGTCGAGAAGGGCTTGCTTAATTCCGTGCGCTTGGCTGAAACAGAGTACGCAAAAGGCATTATTCCGCTTCAAGTAATGCACACCTGATTTTCTTCTATTCGTATCTCAGCGCGTCAACCGGCTTCATTTTCGCTGCTTGCCTTGCGGGTAACAGTCCCGCAATACTTCCTATTATCGTGGAGAACAGCAACGCGCCCACCACCAAGTCAGTACTTATCGCTGCCACGAAATACGTGGACCCGGTTGCCTGAATGGCCATTACTTCCGCTATCTTGCTTAATCCCGCGCCGAGCAAAACCCCGATTATTCCGCCGAACAACCCGAGTGAAGCGGATTCAATAAGGAAAATCGTGAGAATATCCCCGTTTCTCGCGCCGATTGCCTTCATGATTCCTATTTCCTTTGTTCGCTCGAGAACCGAAGTGTACATGGTGTTCATGATTCCGATTCCGCCCACCAGCAGCGAGATCGCGGCGATTCCGAGTATGACCGCTTGAACCACTCCGAAAATCATCGAGAACGTTTCCATTAATTGCTCCGAAGTCGAAACCGAAAAGTCTTCGCTTCCCTCTTCCACGCCGCGGTAATCGCGCAACTCTTCCTCGATTTCCTTGGCTACGGCTCCCGGGTCTTGCCCGGCTTTTACTTGAACAAAGATGCCGAATACTTCCTCGGGTT
>JAZDMM010000039.1:0-6222 GCA_043800965.1 Microcaldota archaeon
GCAGTGATTTACAACGCGGAAGGCTTCATGGTCGTCGCTCTCCCGAAGGATTCGCCGGAGGACGCGGTTGAGATACTTAAGCTAAAGGGCGCCAAGGGCGGCGGTTCCAAATACTTTGCGAGAGGAAAGATGCAATGACGCGGGAAATAAACGAGATGAAGCGATACTTAGCTTTGAAGCCAACTCCTTTTGACCGTGAATCTGGAGAAGCAATGTATGCCCGTGCCATGCAAGTTTTGAAAATCAATGTTCCCGATGCGTCACTGGTTTTGAACTTCGGTTGTGGGCAGGGCCTGCCTGAATTGCCGGCGCGATTGAAACATGCCGAACAAGGGTTTAAGCCAGCCTTTGCTCATGTTGATATTTCTAGGGAATCGGTAGATCGGCATGAAAACTTGATGGCTGAACACGCAAGCGTTTTTCCGAATGATGTGCATATTGCCACGGATGTAGAACGTTTGCCGGTGCAGAAACTCAGGAAAGCTGTTGGCGGAAGGTCGGCGCAAGCTGGCTTAGCTATTTCGGTCATTGAATGTTACAAACCAGCCCGGGCGCGTAAAGTAATTTCGAGAATGCTTCAGCATTGCGATTCTCTCGTTTTGAGTATTTGTTCACATCCTACTTTGAGAGTGGTTTTTCCCGATAATCATAAGCTGGAAGCGCATATCTACCGAGGTTTGGACGAGGCTAAGAAAGAGTTATCGAGTAAGGACTGGGAGATCAAGAAGGTATTCAACCTCGGCGCGTTTTCCGACTTGCCTATTGACCATTTCAAATACGGATTTTTTCTTTTTCTTATCAAACGAAAGAAAGAATGAGGGATGCCGAGGGCGAGATTTTCAACACCTTTTGTTCGGACGCGTTTCTTTGGCGTTCGACTTTGCGTTCATCCGTTTTCTTTTTGGCGGACGACCGCACCTTTTTCTTTCCTAAAGAAAAAGGGGTGGTCCTTGAACTCGCGGCCTCTAGATGGCTCCGAAAAAAGCGCTATTTGAGTATCTTTTTCTTATGAGTCTAGCGCTCTAACCAGCTGAGCTACCTCGGCATTAACGTAATTTGTGTAAAGCGTTTTTAATAAGCGGTTTGGCTCGAGTTTCTTTGGCGATGCAGCACCTTTCTTTCGTAAAGAAAGGGGATGCACTGCGGCTACCTCGGCGTGAAAGAGATTGGGTTGTGAAGCAATAAAAAGAGTATGGCGTCTAATGGTTGTGGAATGGACGTATTATTTGCGCTGGTGTACTGGCTGTCGCTGTTATTTCACTACGACTATTACTTTTACGTCCTGCTCGGGTTAAGCGTATTATACCTTTTCAGGGCCGGGGCAGACAAGCGCGTTTTAATCGCGTCAGTCGCGTTAGTCATAGTACTTGTTTTGGTTGCAAAGCCGTTCCTGCTGGAACCAAGGCCGTGCATGACGAATCCCGGCCTCGTTGCTTGCCCGGATGACAACGGCTTTCCGTCCGCGCACGCAGCTGCATCGTTTATCATTGCTTTGAATGCATTGGGTTTGGCGGGCTTCCCGTTCTTTTTCGGGGCAGCGTTGTTCGTTTCGTTTTCAAGAGTGTTTCTGGGAGTGCATTCGCCCACGCAAGTGGTTGCGGGAATAGCTCTTGCGACTGTTGTTTACTTGCTGGTTATTGAAGTCCGCGATAAGCTCGATGGCAAGGTGAAGAAATGAAGGAACTCAGGCGCCAGACTGTTCACTTGGTTCTCGGCTTGGTTTTCGTCACTATCGGGTACTTCCTCGGGTCCGCGGTTTTGACTACGCTTTTATTTCTAGCTCTCGCGTCTGGCTTGTTTTTAATTCATTATTATTTGCGCGGCTTCAGGCACTGGACTATTCACCACTTGCTTGTTTTACTCGACAGGCCGCACTGGCTGCCGGCTAAAGGCGCGTTGTTTTACGTGGCGGGCGCATTGTTCCTGCTGAGTTTCATGGAATTCAGCTTTGCTTTGGGAGTTCTTGCGATCGTAGCGGCCGGTGATGGGCTCGCGACAATAGTCGGCCGCCATAGCAAAGTGCGCTTGCCGTACCGCCGCGAAAAGTCGGTAATGGGATTGGTTTTCTTTGTTCTCGGGGGTTTTGCTGCCTCGGTTTTGCTGCTGGGCTTTCACGACGCGGTGATTTACTCGATTGCCTTGGGTTTGGTTGAAGCGTTTCTCCCCGGCGACGACAACTTATTAATACCGTTGTCGGCAGTAGTCTTGCGGGTTGTGTTGCCGTGAAAGGAAAGCTAATAGTGATCGACGGAGTCAGCGCTTCAGGCAAGAAAACGCAGACGAGAATGCTCGTCGAGCGCTTGAGCCGCGAAGGCGTCAAAGCGGAGAAGATTCATTTCCCGACCTATAACTCGACTCCTTACGGCGGGCTTGTTTCAAATTACTTGAAAGGAGAATTCGGCCCGCGCAAGGACATCCCGCCGGAAATAGCCGCTATTTTTTACGCAATCGACAGGTACCAGTTGAAAGACGAGTTGTTCAAAAAGCTGGAGCACGGGGTCACGCTCGTTTTAGATCGTTACTCGCAGTCAAACTACGCTTACCAGACCGCTGAATTGAACGGGGATGAAAAGCGCGAGCTCAAAGAGTGGCTGTTAGTGCTGGAATCACGCTTGCCTCAAGCGGACGCGGTTGTTTTTATCGACGTGCCGCTTGAAGTAACGCAGCAACTGCTTAAGGAACGCGACGTTAAAAACGAGTTGTTGAAACCCGGCGAAACCGACATTCACGAAAGCGACCGCTTGTACGAGGCGAAAGTCCGGGATACTTATTTGGAGCTCGCGAACGAGTTGGGTTGGATTGTCGTAAACGGCGCTTCAGGCAACGAGTTGAAGAGCCGGGAAGACATTCACCGAGAGATTTACCGCGCGCTGAAAAACAAGGGCGTTTTGTGAATCCAAGCAAATAAAAACGCTTTAAGACACTATTTTCTTTCAAGCTCCGGTCGTCTAGCCCGGCCCAGGACTCTGGCCTTTCAGTGTGTTATTTTTAAGACACAAAAGCAAGCCAGCAACTCGGGTTCAAATCCCGGCCGGAGCATCTCTTTTTCTCGCGTCAAGGCTCCTGGAAATAATTAACGACTCCGTCAGTAATTGCGTAAACTACTTCGTCTTGAAAGATTTCCTTTTCACCGGAACTTAACACCGGGTTGTTTACGTTCGTTACTTCAATGACTACGGACGGCGCATTAGAATAAAGCGAGCCTACCATTCCTGCGCCGGTGCAGGAATCCGGCCACAATCCTTCGCTCGGCGCGCGTTCACAGAAAGAACCGGTCAAGTCGTAAGACACTTCGACTAACTCGTCTCTAATCGTTTCAGCTGCTCTCTTGCTTGAAGCGCACCGCGCGTCGCGAAGCCCAGGAGCGCAAAAAACGCAGTTGGCGCATGAACTTCCTGTAGACGCTGGGTAAATCGCTATTGTCTCGTGGCTGCTTCTGCTCCCGCAACCGGTTTGAGTATTGTCGCATTCGTGGTGAATCGAAAGCACTAAGTGCGGGGCGAATGCATTGGCTTGGCTTCTTCGCTCGGTCATGTAATTATCGGAATTCGGTTGCTGCTCGAATAACTTGACTTCGGCTCCAACTTCCTCCAAAGCATACTTGAGCTTTTCGGCTACTTCTACGTTTAGCGCGACTTCCCCGGGCGCTCCAGTACTGTAACCTGATTCCGAAGAAACTCCCAAGTGGCCTATGTCAATGAAAATCCTTTTTCCATCCAACGGACAGCCGTAGATTGAACAAGCAAGAGGCTCGCCCCCGTCTCCGATCGATGCGCTTGTGATGAAGTTCGCGGTGCCAGTCAAGCGGATGGTGGGGTCGCCGTACAACTGCATGCAATTGCGGTCGTAGAAATCAAGGAATGACACGGGGCTTTCGGTTGACTTGAATGCGTTGAACGCCGCGCCTATTGTCGCGTACTTCGCAAAGTTGCCTAATGCAAACGCGGCGTATTCGCCGTTCACGGAGCTGACGCTCGTGCAAGCCATTGCAGCAGGCAAGCCGTTGTAAAGCGCCTTCATTAAAACGCTGTTGCTAATGTTCAACTCGTTGCCGTTCATGTCGTAATCCGCGGAACCAGTCCAGCAGCTGTCGTAGAAATGCAGCGCGTTGCCTAGGGCCAGTGAGTTCATGGTGCTGGAATTCGCCACAATTTGGCGGGTAATGACGCCATGACCCAAATCGTACTTTCCGAGGGCGTCCAGCAGTGCGCCGGTGTCGTTGTTCAACAAAGCCGTTGAAGTCATCTCGTGCCCGTTCCCGTGCGCGTTAACGTAAATCACGCCCTCGCTAGAAAGGAAGGAACGGAGCGCATTAGCATCGCATGTCGAGTTCGCGTAACCGCTTGCTTCAAAGTAGCAAGCCGGAGGCGATATTTTCGCTTGAGCATCGCTAAGGCCCAGTTCAGTTTTAAGCAGTTCGAATTGTTCCCGGTGGTCGCAGTGGCTGCCGTTAAGGTATTCCTCGGGGGTTTGCGTTCCGCAATGCATTCCCAAGGCATTCAACGAACGGGGTATTTCCCGCGTTGAAACCGACGACTCAAGCATTTTAATCAGTACCCGCGGGTTAACGGGATCGCCGCCACTTGTTTTCTCGGTAGGCATTCTGGATACAACCAGCCCGTTTTGAGCGGTTATGTCGGGAACGCATTCCCCGCCAGCGTAATTGGTTTGGGTATAGCAATAGTCGTTAGCCGGCTTCAATTCGTACTCGAACGGATCTACGGAAAACCACTTATTCCACCCGGTTATTTCCGGCATGGGGATTACATCAGTTCCACCGCCTATCACGAGAAAATTGTTTGCCGCGTGAGACCGTACGTTGTCTATAATCGCTTTAATGCCGCCTTCGTTAAGGCGGATTCCGCTGCTTGACACGAGCCCGAGGTTTTCCATCGCGTCGTTGCTGCTTAAGTCAATTACCCAGACGCCTCGGCCTTCGCTGCGCAACACGCCGATCCAGTTTGTTAACGCGGTTTCGAGCTGCGCGTCGTTTCCGAGAATCGAGAAGTCAGTTAAGAAAACCAAGTCCGCGCTGCAGCGAATTGAAAGGGGCTTGACGTGGTGAACGTCTGCGTAAGACGCGAACGAGTAAACCAGCTCGGCTTCGTATAATCCTTGAGAGCTGCAAACTCCGCACAACGGCCTTACTTCGGTTTCCAAAGTCAAGGAATTGGTTTGCGTTACCTCGAGGCAGTTGAAAGGATCGTTAACCCGGTAGAGCAAGGAGCCGTAAGCCTCGTTCGGTGGAGTGATTTGAATCGTGGTTTTAGGTGAATTAAAGGATACAACCGCTGGCTGTTCTTGAATTACTTCGACTCCCGCTGAAAACACCGCGAGCGTCAATAACACTGTTGCGAGAAGGGAAAAACGCATGTAGTTAATGGCGAGTTTTTTTATAAATCGCTTTGCGTAGCACGAGGCTTTAAATTAAGCAAGCGCTTCTTTTTTCGGGGGTGAATTTGCGTGAACAAAATCATTGCAGGATTGTTGGTTTTCCTATTGCTCGGGTCGACTTACTTAGCTAGCGAAGTGGTTTCCAAGGCATCGATGAAAGCATTCGACTTCGGCAGCAACGAGGGGTTGCTGTTTCTCGCCGCTGTTCTCGTTGGTTTGATGAGCATAATGTACTTCGGCCGTGAAATCTACGCGCGCTTAAAGGCAGCCGGCGTCTGACTCTTTTGGTTAGTATTAAAACAAAGTGCGTCCCTATTGCTAATGCGTTTTGTTAAGGGTGTTTGAATTCGTTAAGCAAAAGTATATCGTAACCAGCGCCTTGCCTTACGTCAACGGCGTAAAGCATCTCGGCAACTTACTGGGAAGCTTGTTGCCTGCAGACGTTTACGGCCGTTATTTGCGCAGCCAAAGGCAGGACGTCATCGTTATCTGTGGGACAGACGAGCACGGCACTCCTGCAGAGCTGGGCGCGCTCGAGGAAGGGCTTGCTATAGAGGAATACGTTAAAAAGTATTACGAGATTCAGAAAAAGATTTACGAAGGATTCGGGTTGCGTTTCGATTTTTTCGGCAGGACTTCGGCGCCGGAGAATCACGAAACAACGCAAGAAGTATTCAAAGCGATTTACGACAACGGATTCATCAAGGAGAAAACGCTCGAGAGCGCGTACTGCACGTCGTGCAAGCGCTTCCTCCCCGACCGTTATTTGCAAGGCAATTGCCCGCATTGCGATTACGAAGCTGCTCGCGGCGACCAGTGCGAGAGCTG
>JAZDMM010000056.1:0-7174 GCA_043800965.1 Microcaldota archaeon
GGTTGTTTGAAGCCGACGGTTGCGTTTTTTCAAAAGGCCGGGGCAAGCGCGCGGTTCAATTCAAGTCTTCGGAAGTAGAGTTGTTGCGGGACGTTCAAGTCTTATTGTTGAGGTTTGGAATTCACTCGAGAATCATAGGAAGCAATTTGGCTATTCGGCGGGCGAAATCGATTCGCGCTTTTGCTGAAAACATTGGTTTCAAATCCGTTAAAAAATCAGGCAGGCTGAAAAAACTCGTTAAGGACTGCAAGGATTTGCAGCACGAGCTCGGTCAGCAACGCAGCGAGAGAATAATTTCGGTTCGGCCTTGCGGAGTGGAAAACGTTTTTGACATCGAGGTTCCGCAAGGAAACCGGTTTATTGCTAACGGAATTATTTCCCACAACACGGCCAAGAGTAGAATCCTGCAATATATCAGCCTGGTTGCGCCGAAATGCATTTACGTTGCCGGTCGCGGGGCCAGTGGCGTAGGGTTGTGCGTTGCCCCGGATTCCCTAGTGTTACAGAATGATTCAGGCTTGGACGAAATTTCCCGAGTTGTTGAAAGCAATCTAGGCAATGTTCGTGAGGATGAAAAAATTTCAGGAGCTTTCTATTCGGAGTGTTCCGGGAACAAGGTTAGAATTGCTGCTTTGGACGATGCGTTTAAAATTGGTTTTCAGGATGCGGAAAAAGTTTGGAGGATTAAGGCGCCGTCGAAACTCTCTAAAATTTGCACTCGCAGGGGAAAGAGCTTGACTACCACGCCTAACACGCCTGTGTTGAGGCTGAAGAATTCCGTTGCCGAGTGGGTTGAGGCTTCTAAAGTAACGAGCGGGGATTTTATTGCCACTTCCAGGCGGCTGCCTGCGTTGAGAGGCAAGCCCATAAAGCTTTTGGACTTGATTGAAAACCCCCGCGTTACCGCTAATGATTGCACCGGGGTTTTCAGAAAAATTTCCGATTTATTGGCGGGAAAGCACGGTTCCCTGGAAGCAGCTGCTGAAGCATTCGGCGTTTCCCGCGACAGGTTTTACTTGTGGAGAATGAACGCGCGGAACGTAGGCATTCCCTTGCAGTTGCTGAAGAAAATGGCGAATGAGGCGGGCGTAGATTTGGAAGTCGAAAATTTGAGCGTCAGGGACGGCAAGCGCATGCGCTTGCCGAAGTACGCGGATTCCGAATTCTTTTATTTGCTTGGCTTGATTGCCGCAGACGGGGATATTTACCAGAAGAAGAAAAGTAATTCCGTGGGAATCAGGCTTCACAACAATAATGAATTTGTAGTCGCCAAAGCCAAGAAAACTCTTGAAAAGTTAGGAGTGAGCTATTCTTTCTTGCCTGCCAACGAAAAGAGGGCGGCTCAATTGAGGTTTGGCTCGGTGATTCTAGCGGAATTATTCAAAAAACTAGGCGTGCCTAGCGGCAAAAAGTCGGGCCGGATTGACTTGCCCGCCGTTTTAAACAATAGCACCGATGAAATGCGGTGGTTTATCCGGGCGGTTTTCGATTGCGACGGTTTTGTTTCATTGAACAAGGGACGGGGCAGTAATTGCGTTGGTTTCAGCACTTGCAGCGAGAATTTTGCTAAAAAACTGCAATTATTGTTGGAACAGCAAGGCATCGCGTCCAAGCTTCGCTTGAGAAAGAGGGTTGGAAAAACGTCCATTACAAAATATGGTTCTAAGATAACCAGCAGGCTTGACCAGTATTACGTCGAAATCCGCGGTTTGAAAAACTTTTTGGAGTTTAAACGTAAAATCGGTTTTAGCAATTCTCAGAAGGCTGAAAAATTGGATTTAGTCCTGGCAAAAATCTCAAAGCCTCATGAAAACTTGGATTTGATGCCTAACCTCGGTGCGTTCCTCACCAAGTTGAAGAAGAAATACGCGCTTTCAAAGAGGCTGGTTACCTCGGAGCACCGCAAAGAATCCAGGAAAGCATCGCGAAAAACTATTGAAAAAATCTCGTCGTTGCTTCCCCCGGAAGCGCCTGAAAGGGACTTCTTGCTGGCAGTTTCTTCCCCCGACGTTTTTTGGGACGAGGTAGTTGAAAGCAAGACTTTTGAAAACACGGGCACGCCTTGGGTTTATGATTTTACGTTGCCTTCGCACGCCTTCGTGGCTAACGGGATAATCGTGCATAATACCGCCGCAGCTGAGAAAGATAAGTTCGGGGAAGGCTGGGTTTTGAAAGCAGGCGCAATGGTTTTGGCTTCAGGCGGAGTGGTTGCAATAGACGAGTTCGATAAGATGAACGTGGACGACCGCGCAGCGATTCACGAAGCGCTCGAACAGCAGACGATTAGCATTGCCAAGGCGGGCATGGTTACGCAGTTCAAGGCTAAGACGAGCGTGCTGGCTGCAGCGAACCCTAAGATGGGGCGGTTCGACCCGACTATCCCGCCTGCGCTGCAGTTTGATATTCCGCCGACTCTGTTGTCGCGTTTTGACTTGATTTTCACGATTAAGGACGTGCTTGACGAGAGCCGGGACAAGAAGATGGCGGACCATATTTTGCTAGGGCACAAAGTGGCTTTGCAGAAGCAAGTGATTGACGAGGGGGATTCCGCGATTATGCCGCCTGTTGACACGCAGTTGTTGAGGAAGTACATCGCGTTCGCGCGCAGGAACGTGTTTCCGGTTCTCACCGACGAAGCAGGGGGGAAAATCAAGGATTACTACGTTGAGCTCAGGCGAATGGGCGAGAAAGACAAGACGTTTCCGGTTACGGCAAGGCAGATTGAGGGCTTGGTGCGTTTGGCTGAAGCGAATGCGAAAATGCGGTTGAGCTCGCGCGTGGAAGTGAGTGATGCGGAAGCAGCGATTCAGCTCGTTACGTTCGTGTTGAACGACGTATTCGTTGACCGCGAGACCGGAAAGATTGACAGTGATTTGATTTCAATCGGGGTGCCGAAGAGCAAGACTGATAAAGTGCGTTCGCTCATGGGCTTGATTTCCAAGTTGGAGGAAGAGTTCGAGCTGGTTCCGGTTGACGAGCTCATGCGGCAGGCGAGTGCGTTTGGAATAGACCAGGATTACGCGGCTCGTTTGCTTGAGGACTTGATTCGGCAAGGCGATTTGTACAAGCCGAAGCCCGGGCACGTGAAGACGGCGCGGCCGCGCGACTGGTAGGTTTTTAATCCGCGCGCTTTAATGGTTGCGTGAAAAACGTTAACTCGTACCTGCTTTTGTTTTTCGCATTGACTTTACTCGCGGGATTGTTTCTCGGCTGGCAGTTTATCGCGCAAGACGTGTCCATAGTCGAGGATGCGGGGGACGTGAGCGCGTCCTTGTTCGTTTTCGGTTACATTCTCGCGGCTACGGGCTTGTTGTTCCTGGTTTTGAAGTATTACAAAGGCAGGAACTTGTTTAAGGCGCTGGAATTCCTGTTGGTTTTTTCGTCGGTGCAGATTGTTTTGTTTTTGTTCGTGAACGAATTGCTTTCGCTCGCCGGCGGATTAATCGCGGTCGGAGTCCGGTTGTGGCAGCCGCGAGTGAAAAACGGTTTCTTGTTGTTTGCGGCAATGGTTGTTGGCGCGGTTTTGGGTTCTTCCCTGGATTTGCTTCCGGCGTTGGTTTTGGCTTGGCTTCTCGCGTCTTACGATTACGTTGCGGTGTTTAAGACAAAGCACATGGTTAAGCTCGCGAAGCAGTTGAGTTCCAGGGGCGCAGCTTTCGCGATTCACTTGAAGAAAAAGAAGGAGAGCGTGCAGTTGGGGACCGGGGACGTGGTTGTGCCCGTGATGTTGAGCGTGTCGGCATTGAAGCTGTCCGTTCCCGCGGCTTTACTTGGTGTTGCGGGCGCAGTTGTCGGGCTCGGATTGTTGTTGGGCGTGTTAGAGAAATTCAAGGGCTATTACCCTGCGCTGCCTCCGATAGTGGCGTATACGACTGCTTTTATCGCGGCGTCATTCCTGCTATAAAAACGCTTTTTAAACAGGAAATGCATGAGTAGTTGGTATAGACGCGCTAATTTTGGTTTCGCGTTTTAAGGTGTTTAGTTGAGGAAGTATTCTGAACTGCTTGATGAAGTGTACTCTGCTCTACCAGAGAAGAAGTCGAGCGGCGAGCGCTTTGAAATGCCGAAAGCCGTTTGCTTTCTTCAAGGAAACAAGACGGTCATCAAGAATTTTGCGGAGATTTGCGACAAGATTCGCAGGGAGCCGGCGGAAGTCGCGAAGTATTTGTTTAAGGAATTGGCTACGCCGGGAACGGTTTCCGGCCAGCAGCTGGTTTTGCAGACGAAAGTGCCGTTGCGTTTGATTGACGAGAAGTTGACTAATTACGTGAGCTTGCGCGTGTTGTGCAACGAGTGCGGGAAGCCGGACACTCACTTCGATAATGACGCGAGCGGGTTCCAGATTGTTGTTTGCGAGGCGTGCGGGGCCAGGAAACCCGTGAGGTAAATCAAATGTCTTTTGGTAATTCAGGTAATAACGAAGTTGTGCGCCTTAGAATGCCGCGCAAAGGCGAGGTTTTCGGGGTAGTTACGCAACTGCTTGGCGGTTCGAGAATGCGCGTGCAGTGCGTTGACGGATTTGAGCGTTTGGCGCGGATTCCCGGCAAGATCAAGCGCAGGATTTGGATCAAGGAAGGCGACATTGTTCTCATTGTTCCGTGGAGTGTTGAAGGCGATGAAAAGGCAGACATTGCTTATCGTTACACGCGAGTGCAGGCGGACGTCTTGCGCAATAAAGGCATTTTAAAGATTTAAAGCACTAATTATTAAGACGCAATCCGTAATTTCTCGGTATGGCAACGAGGGTGGGTAAGAGAAAGAGGCCGGACCGCGAGGTTAAGCCCGACAAGCAAGTCAACAAGATCGCTGGCAGGGTGTTTGACGACAAGACGGTTGCAGTGCTGGTTGGCTGGATTAACAAGAAGAAAATCAAGAGTTTGGATTACCCGTTGTCGTCAGGTAAGGAAGCGGTTGTTTTCAGGGCTACTTTGCGCGACGGTTCTTTTGCCGCCGTTAAAATATTCAAGTACGAGACGAGCTCGTTCAAGCACATGATGGAGTACATTGAAGGCGACCCGCGTTTTCGCGTGAGGAAGCAGAGGAGGCCGTTAGTGAAGGCGTGGGCGCGCAAGGAGTACGCTAATTTAATGGAGTTGCGGCGCGTGGGAGTCCGGGTTCCCGAGCCGTTGGCGGTTGAGGAAAACGTTTTGATGATGGAGTTTCTCGGAGTCGGCGGGGTTCCGAGCGCGTTAATGGAGGACGTGGTGCTTGCTGACCCGGTTTTCGTTTTCGACGACGTGCTGAGGCAAGTGAAACTCGCGTATTGCGATGCCAAGCTGGTTCACGGCGACTTGAGTTCGTTTAACGTAATTATTCACGGCGACTTGCCTTTTCTCATTGACGTGGGGCAGGCGGTTGACTTGAAGCACCCGAAAGCCGGGATTTTTCTGGAGAAGGATTTAAGTAATTTAGTTAAGTACTTCGGTAAGCTCGGCATCAAGAAGGATGTCGCGCAGCTGGTTTCGCAAGTCAAAGAGTGTTGACGCATGTTTTTCGATGACTGGGATTCGGAAAAGTCGAAGCGAGTCGCTTTTGTTTTCATTGCGGCGGGAGTCTTGTTTTTAGCGGCTTGGTTTTTGTGGCCTGCCGCGGTGCAGTTGGGAACACTTAAAGTCAGCGTTTTCAACACGGTGTCGGACGAGCCGATTGACGGGGCTGCGGTTGAATTGATTGATTCGGGTGCGGTCATAGCATTGCTGGAAACCGACGGAGGCCAAGCGGTTTTCGTTAAGGCACCGCTGAAACCGCTTGCGCTGAAGGTCACGCGAAAGGGTTTCGAGGATTTCACGGTTTCCGCGGATGCTTCGCAGAAACAGTCTTTTGTTGCGCGCTTGACTCCGATTCCGCAGATTTCGAGCCAGAAGACTCTCGAGGAATTGCTGAGGGTTGAGCCTGATGCGCAAAAGCTCGGAGTTGATGCGGTTGAATTGTCTGCAGCGGGTTTGTCTTACTGCGGTGATGGCGTGGTCAATGAAAATGAAGCGTGCGATTTGAAAAGCGAGTGCGGCGAAAGCGAGTATTGTTCAACTAATTGCAAGTGCATGAAGCGCGAGGTTTTACCGGGATCGGTTGTTTTAGATTTCCGCGAGTTTTTGATTGCCAAAGGAGGGAAAGAAGGGCTAGGGGATTACGGTGTTTTGATTCAAGACTTTTCAGAGTCTTCGGTAATGGCCAAGTTTTTCAAAGGCGGTGAGGAAATTTCCGGCTTGCAAATCGTAAAAGAAGGCACTTCTTGGAGTGTTCCCGGTTTTCAAGCGGAGTTCACGGGTTTCGATGAAGGTAAGGCCGCGTTCGTTTTCAAGCTGATTCAAGAGCCGGTTTTGCAAGAGTTTTCGGGCGGTATTTATTTGCCGTTAAACGGTTCGATTGAGGCGAGAACTGTTTTCGAAGTTTCGGGTGCTGCAACTGCCCCCGGAGGCGTTGATTTCGTTGAAGTCAGCTTGGATGGCGGGGTTTCGTGGAAAAAAGCATTGGGTACCGAGGAATGGGCTTACCGCGGAGTGTTGTTTGAAGGCGGCTGGCGTGACATTACGGTCAGGGCAAAGTCGCGGGAAGGAACGTATTCGGATCCGTTGGATTCCGTAGCCGTTTTTTTCTCGTCGTGCAAGCGTTTGTGGGGCTCGACTAACATTGACAAGGCAATAGACGTTGTCGTGGTTCCGTCTAGTTATTCCTCGCTAGCGGGCTTCAAGCAAAGCGTTGACGACGCGGTTACGCAGTTGTTTGCGCAAAACGTTTTTAAGGAAAATCCGGAGCTCAAGGAGAAAATAAATTTTTATTATTATTCGGTTAATTCGGAGTGCAGGCTCGCTGGCCCGAATCCCCCGGAAGACCGCATGTGGGACTGCAATTTACCGGATAGCTTGTACGGCGCGTGTTCTTTTGCCGACGTTACCGCAGTGCTTGTTAATTCATCCAAGTACGGCGGCACTGGCGGCAACCCGTTCATTCAAACCGCGGGCAGGCCGCGCGTGTTCGTTCACGAAACTGGCCACGCGTTGTTCGGGTTAGCGGATAGGTATTGCTGCACCGGTGGTTACTGGGAAGAGCGGCCTTACCCGAATTTGTGGAGTAATCTGAACGCGTGCAGCAGCGAAACGGGTTTCGAATGCCGCAAGCTGGTTCGCGGGACGTCTATAAGAGACCTTTTAGGCAAGACCGCGCAAGGAATTAT
>JAZDMM010000129.1:0-9221 GCA_043800965.1 Microcaldota archaeon
TCAACGCAATAAAGAACTTGCCGTCGCCCCCGGCCCACGCTCCTGCCTTGAATAAAGCGAACGCGAAAACAAAAGCAGCAACAACCGCAACCGCAAACCAAAAACCAAGCGCTTCGTTATTCCACGCAACCGCAATTGCCCCAATCAAACCGAGCGCATTCAACCAATTCGGGATCTTGCGCTCGCGCATGTCTATGACTAGGGCAACTAAAACAAAAGCGAGCGCTGCAGCAAGCACGGTTACTTCACTAGCATGTTGAGAGTGTCTTTCCGGGCGGCTTCAACGCCTTGAGTCGTGGCTTTACTAAAGTCGTTAACGTAGAAAGCGAGCGCGAAGCCGATGATTAACACAAACAGCCCTAATCCAATAATCAGGATGTACTCTATGGCTGTTTGCCCGCCGTCGTCTTCAAGCAAAAACTCTCGCACGCTTTCAACGATGCCCATGTTTTAACTCTACTCGCTTGCTCTTAATAAAACTCTACTTCGGCGGCTGGCCGCACAGCAAACCACCGAAACCCGGGCCAATAGGGCTAGCTGGGCAGCTCCATAAATTAAGGTAAGAACCGCATAAAGGCGGGTCCGGGGTAACAGGAGGGCTGCCAGCAGGAGGGTTGTATTTATTTTCCTCAACCATGCCGCATGGATCCCAATCGCCGATGTCTTTGTCCGCTGGAATAATCCCGTCAATCTTGTCTTGCTCGCTATAATAGCAAGTCGTATCCATAACGAGCTTTCTCTTACACTCTTGTTCCTGAGTCTGCTGATCCGCGCTCCCCATGGTTCCCCTCATAATCACGAAAGCGAGTACTACTATGACGAGTATTCCCGCCAAAAGCATCACGTACTCAAACGATCCTTGTCCTTTTTTCTTCATCACGGTCCATCACCACAAGTGCATTTATTCGGGTCTCCCCCTTGATTGCATATTACTCCTTCGTTTCCACCTAGAATACCCGAACATACCGTACCCAAGTGTACTATTCGAGTGGAATCCCAGTCGCCTTTGGAATCGTAACAATCAGTACCAACCAACAGCGCTCGGCAATTCGCGTATCTAGTATGCTCGTCTACTGGCGGGAAACTACCACGCAATAAAACAAACGCTAGGACTACTATCAACAAAATCCCTGCTAGGAGAAGTATATACTCGAACGATCCTTGGCCTTTATTCATGAAAACCCGATAGGCATTAGTATAGCAGGTATAAAAAGAATTCGTAAAAAGGAAAATAAAGATTTTCCCTTGGTTTCCCAAGGGAAGAAAAGGAAACTAACCCAAGTCAGCGCACGTTATACTGCATATGCCACCAACGCAGTATTCGGCCTCATACGCCTTACAAGAAGGCGGCATTGGAACCGGAATTCCGCCGAATGGATTAACGCTTCCGTTTGCATACCAGCACTCGCCTGATGAAGCAAGCTCATTCTTGCACATGTTGTACTGAATTTGCTGGTCTCCAGCTCCACCGAGTCCGCCGCGAAGCAAGACAACGGCAAGCACTACGATAAGCAGTACTCCTGCCAACAAGAGAACGTACTCGAACGCTCCTTGTCCCTTATTCTTCATCACATCGCCCTCCCTAAATTTTCTCTAAACAAAACAATGTTGTTCTTGCTATTACCACTCTAAACGGTTTAAAAATACTTACTATTCCCGTATCAAGACGAGCAGACGCCGGGAGTCGTTGCCTCCGGGTCGGGGCATGAAGTTCCCGCGTGCCAAGCAGGGTTAACGCCCGTGCACGTCTCAAACAAGTTATAGCAAGCGCATTGAACTTCAGTCGAGTAAATCGAGGCGCTACCAAATTCCGCGTTGGCGGTGTATTTCTCGCAGCACGTCTGGTCAGGCCCGAGCTGGCATTCTTGAAGCTTGAACATTACCGCGTCCTCGTTCGGCTCCTGCTTGTTGTACAGCGTAAGCAGGAAGAAAGAGACTAGAACCACGATGACGAGCACCGCGGCTACCATGAATACGTATTCCATCGACGTCTGAGCTTTGCGCATTTCGGTAAAAACCTTTTTCAAGGCGCGATTACGCGCGTCTTAATGAAGTAAGCGACTAAAGTCACCATTAACACTACGAAAGCAACTAGCAAAGCGTACTCCATTCCGGTTTGAGCTTTCTTCAACATACGAATGACTGACCTCCAACAATAGCCGTGCTCAGCCATTTTCCTATTTCGAAAATGAGGAGCGCGGCTAGAATCATCAAGGGAGTATATAATATAAACTTAGAGGGTTTCCCTTCGCGAATAATGCCGATTGCGATCGACGCCAGCACTGTTTCGATAACAATGAATCCCGTTAAAATAAGATTCAAAGTGCACAAGCTCATTACTTCGACGGCGCCGGGCATTGAGCCGGAAATGCCGGTTGAAATATAGTGCACGATTGAAATCGCGAAACCGAAGATGAAAGGAGACAACAAAACGCCGGAAGTAACCAAAAACAACACGTGCATGACTGTGCGCGACTGGCGCTCGCGCTTGATGTGCAAGACGTCGCGCGCGTCTTCGGCAATTGCGAACATGACGTCAGCCAAGCCTGCTCCGGCTTTCTTGGCGTCGATAATAATTATTGCAACGCGAGTGAACAGCTTGGAGCCCGAGCGGCGCGCGGCTTCGTTCAACACGTCGTCGAATGACTGGCCTTCGCGCATGCGAATCAAAGCAATGCCTAATTCAACACTGAGCGGGCCGTAGTCCGCTTCCGATACTTCCTGTAACGCGGTTTCGGTTGTGCCTCCTGCGCGCAAAACCAGGGCCATGTGCTTCAAGGAATCAGGCAGGTTCTCGTCGATGTGGGAAATGCGCGCGTTCCTGATGCTGATGGGAACCGCTATCACCAGGCTCATTATCGATAGAAAAGCAATCACGTTGATGATAATCGGGAGCTTGAGCATGAACAAGACAAAGAACACGAGTATTGCGACGAGCAGGAATACGCCGACGAACACCTGAAACGGGAACTTGAATCCTGTTGCGGCGTAGTAATCCAACAGCTTTTCGTAGTTGTCGTTAAGCCAGTTTTTTGATTTTACCATGCGGCAGGCTCCATTGATTTAGTCAAATACATAATCATAATCATGGCCATCACTATGCCGACGAATGACAGCGGAATGAAGAACGCGGGGAATGTTCCGGCGAACAACGGGATTTGCATTATGGCGGATAAAATCGTTACCGCAACCGGCGCAACAACCGCAACCATGATGTAAATGATGTTGATGAAGTTCAAGCGCTCGGTGAAGTCCCTGATGCTCATGCGCGTCTCGAAAGACACGTCGTCGGCAATGTCGCTTATGATTTCCGACAAGCTGCCTCCGCTCTTGAACGAGCGCACGATTTGCATCACGGTTTTCTTCAAGCCGCGCGAAACCGTGCGGTTGGACAAGCGCAGCAGCGCCTCTTCAGTGCTCAATCCCTTGTCTAAATCGCTTAACACGGCATTGAACTCATCGCTCAAGATGCCGTAATCGGATTTCGCCACTGACGACAAGGCGCGGTAAAAGCTGACTCCCGCCTTGATTTGGGTTGCGAGCTGGCGTAATGCGAAAGGCAGGGCGCGGTCTATCTGGGCTGCCCTGCTTTGCGCCTTGAAAGACGGCAAAGCAAAGCCCATTACCAGCACTATGAAAAACACTACTCCGCCGAAAACGAACGAGTAAGCCGCGAGCTCCGTATCACCAAACGGGAGGGACAATCCCGCGAACAAGAGGAAAACGAACAACCCCGATAAAATGCTTGCCGAAGTAACCAAAACTAAGTAAGTCTCGGGGCTCATGCGCAAGCCCGCGGTATCGAGCATGGATTGAAGGTTTCTTGAAATCGGGAGCGATGACAACGCGGAAGCTATTTTTGAAACCGGGCCTTGAAACGCCTTGTAAAAACCGCCGACCAAGCCAAGCGCGCCCCCCTGGGGCTCGACATGCACTTTACGGTCGAAATCCATCGGAGTGCCCGCGGTAGTGCCGGTGACCCTCTTCTTAATGTCGTCGGCGGTAACTGAGGAAACGTGGTCAGGCCGCTTCGCCTGCTCCCTCTTCTTCAAACGCTCTATTATTTCAGAGTAATCGCGGCGTTCCTCAGCAGGCTGGCCCGGCTCGTCCCTTGGAGTTTGAATCTCTTTCTTGATTTTCTCGAGTTCTTCGCGTTTTTTTTCCGCCAAACCAGTCACCAAAGTCTTATAGCTTCAATTTCTTGCGCAATATATAATTTTGCGTAACCTCGCAAACGCCCTTCAAGTCGCGCACGCCTTTGGAATGCAGCACCGACAACACTCTCTTGCGCTCGTCGAGCTCGGATTGCAAGTCGTCGCGCGTCAAGCCGGTAAAGCGCCTGAGCGTATCGAGGTAAATCGAATTCATTTTCGTGGGAAACATCTCGTCCTTAATCGGGTCCCAGCCGTACAGCACTTGAATTTTCGGCGGTTCTCCCTCGGCAGAAACCACTTCCGCGATTTCCGTGATTCTGCGTATCATTCCCTTGCGCCTGTCGTGAATCCTGTTCTGCATTAAAACCAGGTTCAAGGAACCAATCATGATGTTCGGAACGCTGATGGGAGGACTCGCCAAACGCACGAGCGTTTCCTGCGCGCTGTTGGCGTGAACCGTGCCCATGACTCCGCGGTGCCCGGTGTTCATAGCCGCGAACATGGTGTACCCTTCCGCGCCTCGAATTTCGCCGACGAGTATCCGGTCCGGCCTCATTCTCAGCGAGTTCTTCACCAAATCGTTCATGGTAATCTCGCCAGTGCCTTCCATGCTCGGCGGGCGGGTTTCAAAACGAACCCAGTGGTTCAACGGCAAAGACAATTCGGCAGTGTCTTCAATTGAAATAACGCGTTCCTGATTCGGGATGAACGAGCTCAACACGTTCAACGTCGTTGTCTTGCCTGATGCAGTGCCCCCTGAAACCAGAATGTTCGCGGGGTAAGCGCCGATTCCGTCGGTTGCAAGCCAAAACAACGCGGCTAAATCCATGTCAATCGTGCCGTGGTTAATCAAGTCGATTACGGTCAACGGATCGGTCTTGAACTTTCGCAAAGTCAAGGTAGCTCCGTTCAAGCTAATCGGGAGTATAGTCGCATTAACTCTGGTTCCATCCGGCAGGCGCGCGTCAAGCAACGGGACTTGAACGTCGATGCGGCGCCCGATTACCCGGGCAATGCGGTCCGTCAAATTACGAATGTCCTTGTCCTCGTAAATTACAATGTTCGTGCGCATCATTTCGTACTTGCGGTGGTAAACGTAAACCGGCTTTCCGGGCCCTATAACCATTATTTCCTCGAGGTTGTCGTCCTCGGTCAACGGGTCTATCGGGCCGTAACCTATCATTTCCTGGACAACGGCTTTCGCGTAAAACTGCTTCGCGTTAACCGGCACGCGCAACTCGGGCGTGGCATCGATGATTCCCATTATTCCGTCGAAATACCTTTTCCGGCGCTCGATTAACGGCAGGTGCGGGTCGAGTGGGACCACGCCGAGCGCAATCTCCATGAGCGCGTCGATCAACTGCTTTTCCCCGCCTTTGTAATGCGGAGTTGGAACAAAATAAAGCGGTAGCGGCTCCGCGGAATCGTGGTAAATTTTAACGTCGCCGTAAGAATCTATTAAGACGCGGCCTTCAGCAGGTTCCGGCTCGGGTTCCTGCTTTCCTTTTTCAATTTGCTTAACCGGCGCAGGTTTCTCATCTTTCGCCTTTTGAACAAGCCGGTCTAAGTAGCTCATGCGAATAGAACAGAAACCGCGTTAAAAACCCTAACGTTTGCGCTTGCGTTTCTTCGATTTCAACGCCCGTTTGTTCAAGCCCATTCTCAGAAAAAGCGCGGCGAAATAACCGGCTAATACAGCGGTTAAAGCAGACAAGTCGTTAATAGTGATTCCGGCAAACAAGACAACCAGGAAAACGACTACCGCCAAGTGAAAAACCAGGGTCCGCGCCTCGGTTAACAAAAGAAAAGTTATTGCAAACGAAGCCGCGAACGACAGCAAAACAAAGAAATCCATTTCAACGGACCGTTACCGTGAAATCAACCAAGTCCATTCCGCACCCGGTTTCGAAAACCGCTTGCCCGTAGTATTTGCCTTCCGGCGTATTGTCGGGAACGAGCAGGGAAAAAACCAGGGACTGACGGTCGCCTCTCTTGAGCTCGGAGAAACCCGGCTCCATGAACGAGTAAGAAATCCAATCCGTTATTTCGCCGTTGAAGTGAAGCGTTAACTCTCCGCGCGAAATAACCGCCTTGCCGGAATTAGCCAAGTCAATCCTCTCCTTGTATTCTCCGCCGGCATCAAGCGAAGGCTTGAACGCGGATGGAGTAACTGAAATGCGGGAAGCGTCTGAAACAGCTAGCGAAACCGAAACCCGTTCCTGCAAGCCCCGCACTCTCAAGCTTCCTGACAACGAGTCTTCGCGGTAATCCGAATCAAGGCTCAGCTCAACTGGAATTGATACTTCGGAACCCGCCGGAACTTCGACTTTACTGGCGAATACCATGCCTTGCAAGTCCCCTTCCGGAACCAGCTCGACAACCGTCTTCTCGCTGCCTTGATTCACGGTCTTGACATTAAAGGATACGACACAGCCGCGGCCGATTGAAGAGGGAAGCGTTCCCTTGCTTAACGAAACAGAACGGCTCGAAGCAAGCTCAATCTGCCTGACCGCGTGCTCTCCGGACGCTAAGTCTATAAAAACGCTTTGCGTCTTGAAATTGTTTCCCGCCTCGGCAACCACGCGAAGCGTTTTACCGGAAGGGAGCTCGGTTAAAACAATAGTCTGGCCTTGCGTCCACTCGGAAGCAAACAGCCTGCCCGCGTCATCAAAAACTTCAACGTGAACCGAATTAACCGGTTCAAAAGAATCCAAGGAAACGAAAGTCAAAACCAGGGATGCCGGGTCAGCCTTGTTTGAAACAAACCAAAAAACGGCGGCTGCAACAATCAAAAAAAGGAATACCGCGCCCCAGTCAATTCCTTGAACCTGCTTCGCCGCTTTCTTCCATCTTTGCTTAAGCAAGTAAACGTCCATCGCAACCGCTATTCATTAACTAAACCGCTTTAAAAAGCTGTTTCGCCTCGTTAGCGTCAACGCGCAACCGATTATCCTTTATCATCTCTGCGAAAGCGCGCTCGCCGTGCTTTTTCTTATAATCCGCAACCTTCTTCTTCAAGTCAGCGCCGGTAATGCGCTTGAGTCCGCGCGCCAAAGCCGTAACCTGCTTTCCTTCGCAAACGCCTTTCAAAACTTCCTTAACCGCCGCCTTAACCAACACGCCGTCGGAATACAACGCAAGAACTTCCGCAAGCACGCCGCGCGAAAGCGCTTCCGCCTTTAATCCATCCCGCTTCAACGACGGAACAACGTCAAGCAAAACCGTTGCAACGAAATTCGCGTCAGCGCCGGTTGCCTCAACCAGCTCCGCGAACAACGCCTCGTCGCGCGAACCGCTGAGTTTCTTAACCAGTTCAGGATTAAGCCCCAGCTCCGCAAGCTCTTTCTTCTTCTCGCCAACCGCTCTCGGCTTCGCTTCATGCGCGCGCTGCAACAATGCCGCATCAACAACAACCGGAACCACGTCGGTCTCGGGATACATTCGCGCGGCCCCAGGCAGCGGACGCATGTACTCCGTCTTCTCCCCTACCGCGCGCCTTGTTTCGCCGCCTTTACGAACGCCTTCCTTCAACTGGCGCCGCACTTCCTCGTCAACCAGCTTCGGCATCAAACGCAAGTCCTGCACTCCTTTGACTTCCACGCGCTCGCCGCCGTCAACCGAAACATTCACGTCTTGCCTGATTGTTCCGATTCCGCGCTGCACGCGAGCGCCCCTAAGCAAGCCGCCGATTGCAGCCGCAGCCTCTTGCGCGTGCTCTCCGTCCTTCACGTCCGGCGCAGTCGCAATTTCCACGAGCGGAATGCCCAATCGATCCAACCGGTAAACGTCCTTCTCCTTAGTTTTTTCAATAATCCCGCTCGCTTCCTCTTCCAAGCAAACCGACTGCACGCCAACACGCCCTTTGCTCGTTTCAATGAAACCGCCTGTTGCAATCAACGCAGTTCGCTGAAAACCGCTCACCGCCGAACCGTCCGCAACAGACTTGCGCATCACGTGAATCTCTTCAACCGGCGTGCAATTCAAAGCCAGTGCAATACCCAGCGCAACCTCGAGCGCGTCCTTATTCAACTCGTGCGGCGGCTCTTCATCGCTCTCAACGCAACAAGAAAAACGCGGGTCGACCACGTACTCGAACGACTTATCCATCCGCGCTTCGTAATTTGCCGCAACATCTAATTCTCCTAGCTCGCTGGCAACCGACTTAATCTTTCTTCGCAGCACTATTCCCGCTTTCGTCTCGCCGCTAGACTCGGCGTTGTAATAGCAATCGCAAAACAATTTGCGCGTATCCAAGCGTTGATGAATTTCAATCCCGCACTTGAAGGACATAAGCATCAATTCAAGAACTCGCCGTCGGTCAGCCTGTCGTTGAATTCTCCCGCAGCCAGCTCCAGCATTTTCTTGGTTATTCCATCCAACTTCTTTTCCTGCGCAAGAACCCAGCCGAGTTTCACGAGCGCGGTCTCGGGCAGCATGTCCTTAAGGAAAACCGCGCCGGCGGATTCAAGCTCTCGCAAATTCGCGTACACCTTCGGGTTAACGCGGCCGTACAGAGTCTGCGTGGTTACGCCAACAAAAACGCCGCTGCGAACCAGCTGCTTAACAGAGGAAATCCAGCTTTTCTTCGAGTGAGTCGGCACATGCCCCAAGCCCATTGCTTCGATAATCACGCCGCGAATGCCTTGCTTCGCGTAGAATTCCAGGACAGACGGATCCGCGCAAGGATGCGCTTTAACTAACGCAATCTTTTCGTCAAAACCTATGAAGCGGCTGCAGCCGTAATCAGTCCACTCGCGCATTTTTTCAATTCTGCCGTCAGCGAAAACTTTCGCCAACGGCTTGTCGTTAACCGAGCGAAACGCATCGCGCCTACTGGAATGCATCTTCCTTACTTTCGTCGGATTATGAACCAAGCAATAATCATCGCTGGAACTGCCGTGCATTACGACGGCCACGCCTTTGAAGCCGCTTGAAACGAAATGCGCGGCGCAAACCAGGTTCAGCGAGCCGTCGAAACTACCGCGGTCCGCGCTCCTCTGCGCAGCTGTAAACAAAACCGGCTTGTTCACCGACCCGAGCATGAACGCGACTGCCGCAGCAGAATAA
>JAZDMM010000022.1:0-4003 GCA_043800965.1 Microcaldota archaeon
CCAGTAACGCACGCTCAAATTCAACGAAGAATCCTTAAACTCCCAGAAACGCGCTTCACACTTATCTTCAACATCCTCTGTTTCCTTCGCGATTTTCTGGCACAACGCAATTGCTTTCTTCAACTGCGCGCTAGTGGTGCGGTAAACCAAACCCAGGTTGATGTCATACCGCCTTCTCGTGGAGTGCGTGTAGTTTTCTATTTCATGGTTGACAACTGCTTTATTCGGGAGCGTAATCTTGGTGCCGTAAAAAGAATCGAGGCGCGTGCTCCGCAAACCGATTCTCTTAACAATGCCTGAAACGCCGCCCATTTTAACCGCGTCACCGACTTTAAACGGCTTGTCGGCAAAAAGCGTAAAAGCCGCAATCATATTTGCAAGCGTGTCTTGAGCGGCTAAAGCAACTGCCAAACCCAGGATTCCAAGACCCGCTATTATAGTTGTAACGTCGTAACCGAAGTTGCTCAGGATGGTAATCAACGCAAGCGCGATAATTATTATTGAAACCCCTTGGCGGACTAGGGGCATTATCTGGTCATCCAAGCCGGACTTGGTTTTGGATGTCAACGGGATAAGGTAGGCAACTATTACCGCGTCTACAACCCGTACAATAAGCCAAGTCAGATTCAAAGTAAAAGCAACCATTAACGCGGGATTAAGCCATTGAACCGCATTGCTCTCGGGATTCAAGAAATTCAAGCCAAAGAAAGCGCCGGCTAAAACGATGAACCCGACTGCAGGCTCCTCCAGCTTGTCTAAAAGCAAGTCATCGAGATTGCTTCTGGTTCTGGCCGTCAACGCACGGCCTATTCCCTTGAAGATAAAGTAAGCGATTTTAGCTGCTATGATTGACCCAAGAATAACCGTTAAAAACGAGAGGTACTGCTCGAGGGAATTCCCGAAGTAAACCTGCGTCAGCAACGGGTCAACCGGAGTATCAAACAAGCCGAACATATTCAAACCACCAAACTACAAACCGAAGAAATACAACGCCAAGGCAACAACGCCGAATAACGCGTACAAACTCAAGACGAATAACACTAAGGTTTTTTCTTTTAAAGGCTTTGCGGATAAGATGCGGTAAAACAAAGTGAATTTCTCGGCGCCTTTCGGAGGCGAGAGCTTCCCGTCAGAGGCAATAACCGGCGAATGGCACGCGCGCCTGCGCTCGTCGCCGCGGCCGAAGTAGTAAAGAGTTGCGCCGAGCTCGTAAAACGCGGGAATGAACAAGAGGAAGCCGAATTTCTCCATGTTCCCGATTATCACCGCATTCGCTATAGCCGCGCCAATAACCAGGGTGCCTATGTCGCCGGGAAACACTTTCGATGGATACCGGTTAAAGTAAAGAAAACCTAGGCAAGCACCGAAGAGCGAGGCGAGGATGAACGTCGAGGCGTGCAAGCTGATGTTCGACGGGTCGACTCCGATTGCCAGGAACGCGATTAACAATAGAAACAACGAGATAACAACGCCTTGACCGGTTTCCAAACCGTTGTAGCCCGCGCTCATGTTAATGGCATTAGCCGCGCCGGTAACGCCTAACGGAATCAGGAAAAAAGTGTAAAACAAGCCGAAGTCAACCACGCCTATGAACGGCAGGCTCATTACCGTGTCTCCCGCGGTAATGACAATCAACGGCAGGGCGCCGACTACCGGCAGGAAGATTTTCAGCCAGCGGCTTATCCTGAACAAGTCGTCGAAAACGCCGATTAACGCAACCAACGCAACTGATGAAAGGGATGCGAGCAGGAGCGTAGACAAAGCAAAAGTCTTGTCTATGAAAAAAGAGTATAAAACCGCCGCGAGGATGCTGATGCAAAAGCCAGCGAACAAGGCGAAGCCTCCGAAGTTCGGGACTTTCGGCTTTCCTTTTTTGTTGTCGTCTGAAGCCAGCAATCCCTTGCGCCAGGCGCTGTGAATAAGCAGCTTGGTGCCTAGAAAAGAAACCGCGAACGCGAGCGCAACTATGCCGAACAAGAAAGGCAAGCCCATTTACCGGAATCAACTCGAATTAGTTGCATTAACCCCTTCTATCGACTCGTTTAATTCCGCGGTTGGTTCGGGCGTAGGCTCTGGTGAAGGCGCAGGCAACTGCGGTTCTTCAACGGGCTGGACAGGCGAGAACGTTTCAGCGCCGCGCCCGAGGTATTTGAATATCTTTACTTGGCCTTGTTGCGAGCGGTAAACCAGTTCAAAACCAGGCAAGCGCTCGAAGAAGAACAGGCGCGTGAACGCGGAATCAAAAATGGAGCTGTTGACGCCTACAAACGACAAGTCGGGATTAATGTTCACGAATTGGTTGTTCACGAACGGGAATAAGTAAGCCGTGTTTTCATTCATGCTTGTTATTTGATCGCGGCCCGCAAGCACGAACTTGCGTTTGAAGTCCGGGAGAAGACCTTGATTGGTTGCAACGAAGTACTCGCTCTCGCCAAAGCAGTACACCGGACCCAACGAGCTTTTGAGCGCAGGCAAGGCTATACCCGCAAAACTGGCGGGGCACTCTCCTACCGGCGTTAAATATTCAAAAGCGTGTTCCGCCTCGTACAAGCTCGCGCCGGGACCGTTCCTCCAATCGATTTCCGGGGTTTCGGGGCAGATTACAGACTCTTCGCTTGAACACGAGCCGCTCAGGAAAACCAGTGCACCCCATTTCGAAACCAGGTCCGAGTCAATCAAGACGTGCGTCGCCTGGTGGTAATCAAGCATGAAATACAAGTCATTGATGTTGCCGTTGACGAAAGCGCGCGCGGTCTGCTGGTCGTAATCGCCAAACTGGTTGTTCGGATCCAGTACAGTAGTGGTTCCCCCGAAGAACGTGGTCCAGTGCCCGTAATCCCACCAGCTTGACACGCGGCCGTTCGAGCCCACGTTGTCCTTGAGCCACTGCATTGACTCTATCCAATCCGGGCTTATGCGCGTTGCACGAAGCTCGTTCATGGAATCCTGAAAACCGGGGTAAGTAGCCTGTCCCGTTGAAAGGCCGAATGCCTGTACCCAGGAAACCAGCAAGCCGATTACGAACAAGACGCCTAAAGCATAGCGGGCAACTATTTTCACGTCGGAGTATCCTACAGTTTGCATGAGTGATTTTATCACTCCCAATGATTCACCGAGCAAATAGCCGGCAACCAGCACTAACGCCAGTGCAAGGTGAATCATGTACTTGAGCTTGTTCAAGCCGATGTATGCAATCGGGAAGAAAATCAAGACGAACAAAACAAGGCTCCGGTTCGGCTCTTCCGAAAACAAGTAGAAAACCGCGGTGGAAATCAACGCAACCAGCAGGTAAAAGAAAACGTTGGACGTGGTGAAAAGCACTGCGAGTTCGCCTATTCTCCCGCCAACGAGTGAGCCAAAGGAATGTGCTAGGGAATCAACCGAACCCGGCAAAAACAAAAGTATTATTGAAAAAACGAGCAATGCAGCCGCCCATCTCTTAAAGCCCTTGTGGTAAAGCGCGAGCGTTGCACTAACCGCGGCAAGCAAGGCCGCGAACAAAAGCATGAGCGGCGGGTTCAACACGCCGTAAGAGCTTACGAAAAACCCTTCCGAAGTCACGCCCTCCTCTTGAATAGTCTTTCCTAGAGCGGACTTGGCTTCGGAAAAGCCTGCTTGAGTCTGGACAACGTCGAGCATGGTATTGCCGAATGAAGTCAAGACGAATAAAACGACGACTGCAGCCACTGCCAAGCCGGCGAAAATGTACACTTTCTTTTTCCAGTCCGCGTGCTTCAAGTAATGAAGCTGCAGGTAATACAACACCGCGTTGAAAAGCAATGCGCCGGCAACGAGCCAAATAACGAACACTATTCCGGGGGTCAAGACGTATTCCTGGTAATGCGCCAAAAGCAGGTTCCCGATTAAGGCGCCGGCAAAAACCACGGCATTGATTTCGAGAAAACGGCGGTCGAGAGAGTTTGAAAAGAAATCCAAAACCCCTTGAATGACGAGGTAAACCCCGAGAATCATGAACGGCCAGATATACTGCTGGCTCCCCATT
>JAZDMM010000076.1:0-2118 GCA_043800965.1 Microcaldota archaeon
GAGCAAGCCGCGGTTTTCGTTCATAGCTATTTGCGATGACGCCCTCGGTTTTACTGAACTAGACGAACGACTGAAAGCCTCTCTCCGGCTCTTTGAATTCAAGGTCAAACCATTCAGCGTACGGGAACTGACCGAAATCATAACCTCTAAAGCCGCCAAGGCTCTTTCACCAGGCTGTTACACTACAAAAGTGATTCAAGCCTGCGTCAAACGAGCCTCCTTGTTACAAGGTAACGCGAAAGTCGGGTTAGAACTCCTCTGGCGTGCTGCCCTCCATGCCGAGTTTGAAGGAAAGGCCCAGATTACAATAGCCGACGTCACAGCTTGCGAGAAAGCCCGCCTTTTCAAGGCCCCGAGGTCGCCTAAAGCAGCAGCGAAGGCGGCGGCCAGGTTTAACCGAGAAGAGCGGCTCATCGTAGACATTTTGGAACCCGGAGCAATGACTTCCACCCAGCTATACGCCGAGTTCCAGGGGAAAATGAGGCGGTCCAAGCGGCAGATCCGCAACTACCTGAGCCGGTTAATCGAAATGGAGGTAGTCCAAGCATCCGAGCAATCGAATTCCGCGAGTTTCTTCAAACCCAAGCTCTACAGCCTAGCCCGTTGCGCTTGACGTTGCGCTTGCCCTATTTCCCCGAATCAAGCGCAACAGTATATAAAGAAATTGCGCTTGAATTGCGCTTGATTTTCCGACGGTTTCAGATACAAAAAACGCCGTTTTTCTCCCCTTAAAACGCCCCGGAATTATGTCTACCTATACAAGCTATCTAGTATGCCTATTACCTGCACGCGGGTTACGGCGCGCGTTCGGGCTAGTCGCGCGTACTTTTTGCGTTTTAGCCGGTCACCGACGACGATAATCAACTCGTCGCATTCGAGCTTTTTCTTGCCGAATCTGTCCTCTATTTCTTGGTCGGTTGAGCGTTCCAAGGAGGTTCCTGTTTCGACTTCGATTCCGTACTTCTTTTTCTTGATTTCAAATGAAATATCGACGTCTACGGTGGCGTGAAGCGTTGGTTTTCCGCCTCGTTTTCGAATTTCTTCTGCGATAGCGTAGCAGAGTAATGCGTGCTCGCTTGACTCGTTGCCCTGTGGTTTTACTAGGTACCAGGGAAGGCCCGCGGAGTTCAATACCAAGCTGCGTTTGGAGATGAAGCCTTCTTTTCGTAGGGCGGTGGCTTGTTCTTCGGTTAGTTTCTTTACCTCAAAGTAACCCCTCGATAAGTCTAACCCCGCGAGTGCTGGTTCTTCCTTCGGCTCTTCCGGCGGTTCCTCGGCTTGTTCATCGTTTGGATCCGTCGTAATCAGCTTGTGGATCATGGGCGGGGCTTTGACGATAAACTGGTACCGGCCGTGTTCGTGGATCAATAAGCCTTGGCCTTTTTCGGCGCGTAACAGGTAGTCGCGTTCTTTTTCGTTCAAGGCCAGGGTTTTGGAGATCAGACCCAAGTTGCTGGCGTTTTGCTTTAACAATATCTTCGTAGAAGTCGTGTTTAGGACACTGGTTCCGCCGTCGCTTCGCAGCAAGTCCTCGATTTCTTGCGTGATAAACCCTATGGCGGCATTGAATTTCCTTGACGTTTTAATGAATTCCAGGATGTAGTTCTCGGCCTCCTTGCTGCGTAACAGACTCCAGCCTTCGTCAATCAATACGACTTTCGGATTCTTGTCTTTCTTAATCTCCCTTGAAACCAGTTCCAGTACCGAGAACATGACGAGCTGTTTTACTTGCTGCGGCAATTCGCTTAAATCAAAGTCAATAATGTCGTGTCTGAGATTTACCTGGGTTTGCTTGTCCAAGAACTCGAAGAAGCCGTTCTTGGAATACATTTTCACGCGGTTTATCAAAACTTCGAGGCTTTTTTCATCAACATTATACCTTGAACGGCGTATCTCCCGCTTCATCTCGGTTAAAACGCCGTGGAGGTCAGAAAAAGTTGGCGGATTGTTCCCCCAAGTACCCGGTTCGCCGCTAAAAATCCCCTTTTTCTTGTACACTCGCCTCAAAGCATCGTTCAATACTCCCTTTTGGTTTTCCGTCAAGCCCCCGGTAATGATGTCAAAAACTGATATTAGGGTCAGCATTTTGTTTCCGTAGTCTTCGCCAGCTAAATCGAA
>JAZDMM010000087.1:0-3107 GCA_043800965.1 Microcaldota archaeon
GTCAACTTCACGAAAAAAACCGGCGAGAAAATCCCACGCATGCACCACTTCTATTCGGAACGCGAAATCGTTTCGCTCGCAAAGAAAAGCGGCTTTAACTTGGTTTCGTTGTTCTACGAGAAAAACGGCAAGCGAGTTTCAAAAGAAAAAGGCAAGAATTTGTGCCTGTTTTTGAGGAAAAAGTAATTTGTCCGTTTTCCGACCGGGATGAAGTTTTAAATACGCCGGGCTTGTTTTTTTCTTAGCATTTATTATATGGCGTTTTCGGAGGCGGTGCGTGATGAGGAAAATTTTGGCGGTTTTTTTGGTTCTCATTTTTGCGTGTTCCGCTTTCTCTGTTTATGTAAAACCGACCGCTGTAAAGAATACTCCCGGCTCGTTCGACGTTAAGTCGAGTTCGGTTGTTCAGGACTACGACCTCAAGAAGGGCGAAGTGATAGTCAAGTTCAAAAACACGCAAAAAGCTGACGTGCGAGCTTTGTTTAATACTTTTGTTTCGGCCGCGTCTACTACCAGGGCTACTGCTTTGGATACGTACCTTAAGGATCGTCGTATTTCATTCGGCTCGAAAGTTTTCAATAGGGCTGGAAAGTACGAGGCGTCTTTTGACAAACTCGGGTTGGGCAATGTTGTAGTGTTGAAGATGTCGGCGAACGAAGACCCGGTTGAAGTCGCTAAGGAGTTGTCTTTATACCCTGAAATTGAATATGCCGAACCGGTTTATTTGATGCGGCTTGCTTTGACTCCTAATGACCCGTACTATGCTTCTTCGGGCGCGTGGGGCCAGTCTTATTTGGATTTGTATGGTGTGCATAAGGTTCAAGCCGCAGCTGCTTGGGATGTTAATCAAGGCGAAAACGTGGTAGTTGCCGTGATAGATACCGGCGTCGACATAACGCACGAGGATTTGGCCGGCAGTGTTTGGATTAATTCGGACGAGATTCCGAACAACGGCGTGGATGACGATGTGAACGGTTACATTGACGACGTGAACGGTTGGGATTTCGGCGATAAAGACAAGACGCTTACGGACACCATCGGCCACGGCACTCATTGCGCAGGAACAATTGCCGGGATTATAAACAATGCCAAGGGAGTTGCGGGAGTGGCGCCTAAAGTCAAGATCATGCCGGTTAAAGGATTTGCGGACAATAGCAAAGGCGGTTCGCCTGCTGACTTGGCTCAAGCAATAGTTTACGCTGTTGACAACGGCGCTCAAGTTTTAAGCAACAGTTGGGGCGGGGCTAAAGATTCGTTGACTGAGGCTGCGGTGAAATACGCTTTAGACCACGGAGTGGTGGTTGTTGCCTCGGCTGGAAACAGCAACACTGAAGTGGGAAATTTCGGTCCCGCGTCTTACCCGGGAGTAATTGCAGTCGCGGCTTCAGATTGGAACGACCAACGCGCTTCCTTCTCTAATTGGGGACTGAGAATAGACGTTGCAGCGCCGGGAGTAAACATTCTTTCTTTGAGGGCAATTGGAACCGATATGTATGGTGACGGAACGCACATTATTCCGCAGGGAGACCCGAACGGAAAGTATTATTATGCGAGCGGGACTTCAATGTCGGGCCCGCATGCTGCAGGAGTGGCGGCGTTGGTTAAATCGCTTCGCCCGAATTACACGCCCAATCAAGTGCGCCTTGTTTTGCAACAGTCTGCTGACGACATCGGCGCAACGGGCTTTGACGTTTACACCGGTTATGGCAGGATCAATGCGTTGAATGCGCTTCAAACCGAGGTTTTGGATCTCGATCTCGTGCTAGAACCGGATTATGCTTCAAAGAAAATAAACGTTTACGCAAAAGCGGGTACTGGCACTTCGAGTTGGCTTCTTGAATACGGCAAAGGAATGGCGCCTTCATCGTGGACTTCGATAAAATCTGGAACGAATTCTTTCGCTTACCAGTTGATAGCGACTTTCGACGCCAAAGACTTGTTGTTCGACTATTATTCCTTCAAGTTCACGGCAGTTGACTCTAACGGCAAGGCCACTTCGGTCAGCCAGTTTTTCGACAACCACTACTCTTCGGTTTTTGAATTCGGCTCGGCAGGCGGCGGTTTGATCGGCGGAGACATTGTTCTCAGCGACGTGAATAACGACGGGATTCAAGAGGTTTTCGCAGTTGGCGGAGACCACAAGATTTATGGTTGGAGTGGAGACGGCAAGCCTTTGGCCGGATATCCGTTTGACCCGATGCCTTGGTGGTTGCAAAACGGTTGCAGCCGTGTAGCAGGAGCAATGATGGATTTATTCCCGCAAATGGGCCTTTCGATTGGTGAAATAGACGGCGACGGCAAGAAGGAAATCGCAGCCGGGTTTTCCGATGTCTTGATAGTTCTGGAAGCAGAGTCCGGCGCGTTAAAATGGGCTAAGAGCCCGGTTTTATCAACTTATCTTGGAATGAAACAGTGCCCTCAAATTTCGAGGCCGACTTTGGCTGACTTGAATAAGGATGGCCAGGATGAAGTGCTCGTGACAATGGGTTACTTCCAATATTATATGAATCCCGCTAAAATACTTGAATTTCGTGCTTACTCCGGCGCAGGAAACATATTGTGGTCGAAGAACCTTGTTAAAACCGCGGTGAGCGAAGCCGATCGTGAAACTTCCTTGCTTGATTTCTGCACTCAATGCTTTTACAACTGCCCGGTTATTCCAAGCGAGGTTTCAGTTGCCGATTTGAATAACGACAACGATCTTGAAGTGGTTTTCAGTTCCGGAACTTACTTTTACGCCTTTAGCCACGACGGCGTGGTTCTGTGGGAAAAACAAATTCCGAAACCGCCAGGCTCTAGTGCAAAGGGCGGGAAGTTATGCGCCGCGCCTTTGATTGTTGATTTGGATAACGACGGCACGCAAGAAATCGTTTTCGAAGACCAAGCTTTGACAATGAGCGTTTGGGATTTCAACGGAAACGCGAAGTGGACTAACCGCAAGTCGAGCGCTCAAGGAGATTTTTGGGGCTCGTTCACCGGCAGGACTCCTTCTGTGGCGGACTTTAATGCAGACGGAAAACTTGAGATAGTCCAACTTCCGCATGAAATAACCACGATGGCTTCTCATGCCACTGCTTTCGTATTCACTTTTAATGGAGGGACTTACG
>JAZDMM010000078.1:0-3652 GCA_043800965.1 Microcaldota archaeon
TTCCAATCGAATCCACAATCCAGCGCGATGCTTGACGGTCCGGCTACCACGTCTCCTTTTTTCAATTCATCGGCTCGCGCGTACTTCAAGTTGAAATCGCTGAAAACTAGAAAAGGGTGTTCCGGTGTCGTCTTAACGCAATCTCCGTTTGTCAACCTTACTTCAACAAGCTCTTTCGCTTTTTTCTTCCAGACGTGCGTTGCTTCCGCTGAAATCATTCTTTCCCCGTCAAACGACAAAAGCTTCGGACGTTCGCGTAATTCAACTGCAAATCCGTCTTCCATTTCTATTCTAGCGCCTTTCGGTTCATATTCCTCAAACAATTCCCTTGCCGGCCGAAGCCTGCCGTCAGCTAGCCAGACAAGCGTGTTTTCTTCAACGCACTTGCCGTGGTCCACGTGGCCCAAAACGCACACAATCGGCTGCCTAAGCATCTTAATCACTAATAATTTGGTTGCCTCTTGGTTATAACAACGTCGTGCGCATGACTCTCTTTCAAGCCCGACCTGCTGATTACCGCGAACTCCGCGTCCTCCCGCATTTCTTGAAGCGTTGCGCAGCCGGTGAATCCCATTGCGCTTCTTAAACCGCCGATGTTCTGCCTTAACACGTCGATAACCGGGCCCTTGCATTCAACCGCGGCCTCGACTCCTTGCGAAATCAAGTTACCGCCGTACCTGTCCTTGCTTCCTTTCTCAAGCGCGGCAAGAGAACCCATGCCTCTATATTCCTTCATTTTCCTTCCGCCGACATTAACGATGCTGCCGGGCGCTTCGTCTGTTCCCGCAAGCAACCCGCCGCACATAACGCTGTGCGCGCCGGCTGCAATAGCTTTCGCAATATCGCCTGAGAATTTTACTCCGCCGTCTGCAATAACCGGGACATTAACCGCGCTCGCCACTTCCATTATCGCGGTAATCTGCGGGAGCCCGACTCCGGAAACGATTCGCGTAGTGCAAATCGCGCCCGGGCCAACCCCTACTTTAACCGCGTCAGCGCCGGCTTCCTCTAAAGCCATTCCACCTTCGCTTGTAACAACATTACCTGCAATAATCGGGACTCCGATTCCTTTCACCAATTCTTCAATCGTATCAATAACGTTTTGCGAGTGGCCGTGTGCGGTATCAATCACTAAAACGTCTGCGCCCGCCTTCACCAATCGCTCGGCGCGCGTGAAATCCTTTACTCCAATAGCCGCACCAACTCTCAGCTTTCCGTTTTCGTCAACGCAGCTCGCTTCGTTTCCTTGCTCTTGCTTCACTGCTTTCACGTGCTCGCTTTGTTCTTCCACGCTGAGATTCCGGTGAATGAAACCGAGGCCGCCGACTCGCGCCATTGCAATAGCCATTTCTTTTTCGGTTACAGTATCCATCGGCGCGCTCAGCAACGGAATTCCGAGCTTGATTCCAGCGCACAACTCTGTTGAAACGTCCGCGTCTTTCGGCAGTACTTTGCTGTGGCGTGGTAGAATCAATACGTCGTCGAAACTATACGACTTTTCAAACTTTATTTTCCCCATTCCTCTCAGCCTCCTTTATCTCGTTCCATTTCTTCACTGCTTCCTCGGCGCTATTCAATTTCACGTCCCCGAAAATCCACGGGTGCCGCCTCACCATCTTTTCGTTTGCTTTTCTTAACGCATCCTCCAGCGTAAAAAGTCCCTGCTCTTCGGCCACAACAGCCACGAACAGTAAATCCATGAAAACGTCGCCGAACTCCTCGCGCGCGTGCTCCGGATCAACCGCGTCTTTCAACTCTTCTGCTTCCTTAACCACTTCGATGCGGAACGAGTCCAGGGTCTGCTCTTTGTCCCAAGGGCATTCCTTGCGCAGCTTAGCCGCCAACTCCCTTAAATCGTCGAATTCCTTCACTTTGACCCCACCTGAAGAAACAGTTTTATCTAAAGGATATTACGGCTTATTAATAAAAACTCTTCCTGTTGGTTTTGTCAAGAAATCCGATTTAACGTCAAAACTCTCGGCGTTAACGCACCTGTTTTAAACGCGCTTTTCGTCACGCATTTATTAACTTGAGAGGTGGCTGTTTTGAAAAAACTGGTTTTGTTTCTGGCAGTGCTTGCCTTAATGCTTCCAAACGTGTACGCAAGCGCCGACGGAAAAACAATGAAAACTACGATGCAGGCTCTTACGCCTTTTATGAATCTGGACGAGTCGGATTATTCGGTTTCATTTGATTATTCGCGGGCCAAGATTTCTGGCTTGAGCGCGAATGCGCTGAGGCTAGGAAAAAATTACGAACGATTTCATAATCAAGTGATTTCCTCCGTAATGCGCGGCACTTATCCGGCGGGTATCGACTCGAGTCTTTCTGCAGAGTTCGAACCAATGTTTCGTTATGTGGCCGAAACTGGCGACATGATTTCTGCCTCGTCGCCTATTTCGATCAATAAGATGAGGACAGCTAACGCGCTTAGTTTCGACTCTTTCGTGCCTTCTTTTACTCGCCGGCTTAGTTACTTGGTTTGCGGCGGAGACCAGCAGCATCCGCACAAGTGTCCTACCCGCGTCAATACCGGAATTTACAAGAGCACTCTGACTGAAATGCAGAATTACCTCAAGAGCGCGGGTTACCACAACACTTACTGGCCCGGTTGCGGAATTGGGGGGTATCCTTGTCAATATGACTTTTCCAAGACGGCTTACGCTTACGGCTGTAACGGCGGACAATTCAGAAACCAAGCAAATATTGCTAAAAGCGGCTCTAAATGGACTTACTCGTGGCAGTCTCCCGAACCGAACCCGGAAATATTCAGCTATTCCTGGCCAGTTTACTGGTGGGGCACTTACGTCAACTGGTGGCACAATAGCTATTGCTAAGAGGTTAGCCCTTTCGTTTTTATTTTCCTTTTTTCTTTATTTTTCCGTAGCCAAGGTGATTTAGCATGAAAAAAAGCGAAAAAACAAAACTAATTGCGGTTGCTTTTTTGATATTGTTTCTATTTTTTTGGGCGCCTTGGCTTAACGACCAGCAGATTCACGACCGAGTTTTAAGCGAAAAAGGAAGATTAGACGGCACGATTGACCCAGACGGCAATCTGGTTTGCGATTACGACGTCCACTGGATTCCGTTCGGTCGTGAAGCCGCGAGCTGTGAAAGTTTGTATTGGATCGGTTTCTGGGGCGGCTACATCCTAGGCTAGACGTTCTCGTTTTGGTGAATGCCGGCGTAAAGCTCTTCGGCGCCCTCGCCCATTTTAAAAAACATTATTTGCGCGATTCTCGCGTTCTTCTTCAAACGCAATCCGTTTTCATTAGCAACCCAAAGCGCGCCCGAGCCCTTGCCTTTGTAACCCGGGTCCCACCACCCGGTTGAAACCACGCAACCGCATCTTGGCAACGAACTCCTTGACACGCTTAAAGCAGCCAAGTCGGGCGCAAGCGCAATTGTTTCATTAAACTGCACTCTGTACGCGCCTTTCTTCAGTTCCAGCCAACCGTTTTCGTCAGGCTGCACTTCAACGCCTTCACTCACCACCCGCTCGCTGTTGTCGAAGTCGAGCGCTCCTTGCTTTAACGCAAAGATTTTCGCAACAGTCAAATCAACTGACGCGGGCTGTAACTGCGTCTTCAAGTCAATAAAATCACTAACCAGATTCTCTTCGATTATCCTGCGCGCAATCTCTTGCTTGCTT
>JAZDMM010000095.1:0-6442 GCA_043800965.1 Microcaldota archaeon
ATAACTAATAAAGCATTTTCTTTTGGCGATGCAGCACCTCTTTCTCACGTCAAACGCTTTCGCGTTTGTCGTGCGCCGCAAACCCGGACGGTTTGCGTGCGTTTGAAAGAAAGGGGATGCAGAGTGAAACTGTCCCAGGCCGAGAGCCCCTTTTATCTCAATAGCCGGCTTTCTTTTGCGAGTAGTAAACGTATACTCCTACGACAATCAAGAGAACCAAGCCGATCCAGTACGCTTTACTCGCCCAATCGTCTTCTTGAACCGCGGGTTCTCCGGGTTTTACTGTGCCTGAAGCAGCCGGTTGTTGCGTTGCTTGCCCGTCAGGCGTTACTTGGCCGGTTGGCGAAGCCGGTAGCGTTGAAGTCGGTTGAGCGGTTGAGCTGGTAGGCGCTGGAGTTGAAGAAGCGCCGGGGGAAGGCTGGGGCGTTGAATCGAAAGTGCCCGTACTCGGATTTTGAGTTGGAACAGCTGTTGACGCCGGAATCGAAGACGCGGGAATAGACGGCGTTTGACCTCCTGGGCTGGCTGACGGTGTTGCTGCCGAAGAAGGCTGAGGCGAGGGAGCGGCGTAAACAAAGTCGGAATCGCAAGCGTCTCCTATTCCGTCATTATCGACATCAGACTGATCGGGATTAGACACTCCCGGGCAGTTATCCAAGTCGCAAGCCCCGTCGTTATCAGTATCGGTGCAGACTGCTGCAGTGAACGAAAACAAGGCGGTAAGCAAGACTGCGAAGGCGAGCACACAAAATAAGCGCATGAAAATACGTACGGTTGGCTGGTTAAAAACGATTGCGGAAAAAGAAAAGGAAGAGGGAGTTTCGCTCCCTCTTTTTGAATCTAGTTCTGGGAAATGTCGTACAACGCCTTGATTCCGACGATTGCAATTGCCGGAGAAACGAAGACGATGACGTAGTTCAATATGCTTACTATCCAACCGGCTAAGTCACCGCTGACTACGCCGAAGACTCCAGTAACTACCGGAATCAAGCTGGATGCGCCAAGCAGGAAACCTATTCCAGACAAAAGGAACAAGTTTACTTCCTTGTCGCTAACGTTCAATATACCAACGATAATACCCAATACGGCTATTACCAAGGCGTACATTGAATCCATAGGACCAAGGAATCCCGCGATAATGGCTATCACGAGACCCAGGATAAAGGCCCACGGACCAATCATTTTATTCAATTCACTTCACCTCGAGATGGGTTGTATTAAAGCTATAACCAACAACGCGTTTTTAAAGCAATAACAAAAAACCGTTTCTTCGTCAAACGACGAGGTTAACGCATTAAATAGCGATTTGCGGTTACTCTTTTGAAATGGATTTGCTAATCGTTGGCGGTCTGCTGGCTGTACTGCTTATTGCGGCAGTTGCCGTACTTGTCTTTCGCTCTAAAGAGCAAACCCGTAAAAAACCGTATTTCATTGACGCTGAGGAAGGCGCGGTGCTGGTTTTAGGAGCTCCAAGCCTCGAGCTTACCTTAACATCATTCAGGAAAGCGGGTAACGAAATCGAATTCGATTTGCTTGCTAGAAACACTGGACCCGATGAAATAAAAAACGTGAAAGTAGTTTTAGGCGACGGCAGCACGGAAATAACCGGGCTAAAGCCCGCGGAGCTTCAAGCCAAGCGCTTTAAACTAACAAAAGGATCGGACTCCCTGGGTTTGAAAGTATACCGCGACAGCGTCCAAGTTTACTCGGTAAAACTCCCGTTCATTTCGATTTTGCACGCGTTTTCAAAACACGGCAAACTAGTTGACTTGACGCTGGTAGAACACCAAAGAAAAGTTAACGAAAAAGAGCTACGTGCTAAAATAATTAAAGATTTTGAAGCGCGAGTTGAATCAAGCAAGCCCGCGGATTCCATCGAAATGGAGCTTGACGCGCAAGAACAAGAGGTCCAGCGCAAATTCATGAAGCGCGAGCTGAACTCCGACACGTACTACAAGCTGATGCAAGACATCGAAAAAAGGAAAGTCGAAATAGTAGCGAAAAAAAAGCTCAAACGCCTTTCTTAGCAAAACTCTTCCTGAATGCATCGTACTCCAAGCCGTAGAAAACGGTGTACCCGATAAAAAACGAGAACGCCAATACGAATGCAAGCCCCCGCATCAGCCTGCTGGGCTCGACAATCATCCAACCCACTGCCAGAAACAAGGCAATGCTGCAAAACAAGTGCGGCTTGACAGCCAAAAGAAAAGACACGTAGAACTAAGCCGGAAAAAACGAATTATTGCTTTTGCACTTGCAGTCACTTCCAGCACATACCCGACTATACCTAAAAGGAGTCTATATACAATAGCAAAAAATATTTATAGGTCACCGTATCTATATATGCTTGATAGAATGGTAAGTATCAGACGCGTCCAGCTTACCGGGCTTTCCACGTTAACGGTTTCCTTGCCTAAATCCTGGGTCAAGAGGAACAACGTGCAACCCGGCCAAGAGCTGTTCCTTAACGAAGAACAAGACGGATCCGTATCCGTGAGGCTAAGCCATTCGCCGACATCCAAGCAAGTAACAATCGACGTGGATAAATTCACTTCGGCAAACGAACTCAGGCGCGCTTTCCTATCGCACTACGTTGCCGGCGACAGCGTTTTCAACTTTAATGCGGAAACCAAAATCCCTTCGGAAATGCGCAAAGTAATTGCGGACGAAACCCACAGGCTCATGGGAATCGAAATCGTTAACGAGAGCCCGCGCAACATCCTCGTGCAAGACTTTTTCTCTCAGGAGGGATTATCCGTTGAAAAATCCATTAAGCGAAGTTGTTTGATCACCAACCGAATGTTCGAGGATGTAGCCACGGCAGTAAAAACCTCGAGCCAGAAAATGCTTTCCGAGGTCATTTTTCGCGATGACGAAGTCGACCGCTTGCATTTCCTGTTGCTACGCCAGTTGAATCTAGCGTTGCGCGACTCCAGCCTCTTGCGCGAACTCGGCTTGACTTCCGTAGAATGCGTTTACTTCGCGATTTTAGTCAAGAACATCGAGCGCTCTGCGGATCGCGTGAGCAAAATCGCGGAATACTTATCCGAAGCGTACAAGGAAACAAAGAAAATGGACCCCAGCATGCTAGAGCCCTTGTCGAAATCGAGGGAATTGTTTTCCGAAAGCGTTGACTCTTTTCTAACGAATGATGTATCCAAAGCCAACGACTTGCTTAATAAAATCCACATCGCAAGCAAGCGCGTAAGGGACTTGAAAAAGCGCAAGAGCGGGAGCGAGATAAACTACTTGCTTGTTTTAGACAACGTAGCCAGCATACTCGACCACTGCGCTGAAATCTCGGCGCTAACGAACAACCGCAGCGCCTTAAGCCAGTAATCAGTTCAGCATCCAAATAGAGTAATTCAACAACGCAGCGAAAGTAACCCAAAGCAAGTACGGCGCTAACAGCCAAGCCGCGCGCTTGTCGATTCTCTGAAAGTAATACATTGAACCGGCTATTGCGATCCAAAGCAAAACAATTGCAACCAAGCCAGCGAACAAATTCTGCAAGCCGAAGAAAACAATTGACCACAACGTGTTGAAAACAAGCTGGACGCCGAAGAACAAGAGCGCGCGGTTCTTGCGCGGCTTCGGGCTCTCAAGTACGAGGTACAGCGCTATACCCATTAACGCGTATAAAGCAATCCAAACCGGAGCGAAAACCCAGCTTGGCGGAGTGAAAAACGGCTTGGCGAGCCCGGCGTACCACGTCGTGATCGCCGGCATCGTGAATACGGATCCTACAACGCCTGCCAGCTCGCACAACACTATTACGCCTACAAGTTTCAGCCAATTTGTCAAATTCAATTACCTTTTTTGCGTAGCGTCCTGCTTCATAACCATTTTAACGATTAGAAAAACGACTAACGCGATTATCGCGAAATCAATCAACGCGCCAACGAAATCCCCGATGAGAAACTTAACCGAACCCACTTCAAAAACCGCTTCACGCCAGTTGCCGCCGGGAATCAAAACGCCGACTATCGGCATTATGACGTCGTTCACTAACGCGGTAATGAGTTTGGTTGACGCTGCACCGATAATGAAAGCAACCGCGAGACCCAACACTTGGTACTTCTTCAAAAACTCGCTGAACTCTTTAACTATGGTCATACTAACCCCCGCGTAGGATTACGCGATTTCGCTTAAAAGAACTTTCATTTCAACGCAACGATTGCTTTAGCCATCGCGTTGCGCGCGTCGTAGTATTTCTGCGTCCCGGGTTGGAACCCGTAGTAACATCCGTCGCCGACCAAGGCCAATGCTTGAACTAGCGCTGAATGGCCGAGTCCGGCGGGGTCGCCGGATGACTTGATTCGCGCCGTAAGAAGCGTGAAGTACTCGTAGTCTTCCATGCCCTCACGCAAGAGCTCCCAGCGAATGCTCGGGATGATCGTTTCATCGTCGCGTATTCCCTTGCAGCTGCTGGACGCGCTTTCTTTGCAAGGCGGGTAAAAGTAAGCTCCTTCGCCGCCTACGGTAACCACTCCCTTGCAAATCGAAACCGGATTCTTCCACGGATTATTGGCGCAAGGATAGTAATTCACGTAGTAATACATCACTCCGGTTGCGCCGAACCTTGCCGTAAACCAAGGCCAAATCCTGTTCGCGATTCCGGTTCCCAAAGACTCCAGGTTATACCACGTAATACCGGGGTCCGAGTGCGTGATTTGAGTGAAGAACGAAGTGTCGTAAGCCCAAAGCGTTTCGCCGTCAGCCCGCCACTGCGAAGTAAGCGCGTAAGTGTTCGCGCTCAAAGTCTTGGTTTGAAGCGCCCAAATGTCGACCGAGTTCTTTGTCTTCGAGTAAAAGTCCTTAAAGAAGTTTGGGGTGTACGGCGACTCGCATCTCAACCCCTGCCCGTAATTCCCGGGCTTTAAGGTTATCGCGAGAGGCAAGTCGGGAGCAACGCCGGATTCCTTTATCCACCCCCCGTATTTATTCACCTCGCCTGTTTTGGATGCAGCGGGCTCGTCCCACAAGTAGTAAATGGCTTTATCGTACCACCCCTTGCTTAGCAAGTAGCTTCGGACTTGAGTGAAAAAAAACTTGAAACTCGCTTCATCTTCGGGAGAACCGTACTTCGGGAAATAGTTCTTGTCCGTAACCTTGCCGGCGAAAATAAACGTATTGAACAACGCCATGTTTTGCTGCGCGGCAGACTCGAAGAAAGCGAAGTTAATGCTGTTGGCGCTGGTTCCGCCGTCAAAGCGAATGTTCCTCCAACCGCCGTCACTCACTTTCATCGGGGAAAACGCGCCGTCGTAAAGAAACGGGTTCAAGCGGTTTTTCTTGAATTCCGCGTAGTACTTCTGAACCATCGCGTTGTAAGCGGAGTCGCTCGGCGTTGACTTGAAGTGGTAGATAATGCCGGCCAAGCCGAACAAGCTCTTTAAAGCGAACTCGTCCGGAAGCGTGAAATCGTATACTTCCAAAACAACGCGCTTGACTAATACCTCGCCTGAACTGAATTTCACGCTCACGGACGCGGCGTAAACTCCTTTAGGCGTGTTTTTCGGGACGTAAACCGTGAACCAAAGAGGCTGGTTTTGCTTAGCCTGCACTGAAAGGGGCGCGGTCTCTAGTGCCTTGGGCACCAGCGGGTCGGGCCTCAACTTTTCAGGACCTTCCACCAAAAAAGGCATGCCGTCCGCGTCTTGCTCAACCCACTTGCTGACGTCGACGTACTCCTCGTAGTACAGCTCGACATTGGACCTGCTTATGCTTCCCGAATCGCCTTGAAAATCGGTGATGCTTACTGTAAACGTCTTTGGCACCGAAGTCTTCGATGAAACGATTATTTGAAAGGACTCGTACTCGTTTCGAGCCGCGCGCGTCACCGCCCTGTCTTCCTTATTTGAAGGCGGCTGCTCGGCCGTGGTGCGCAGTATTTTCTCCATCGCATTCGAAAACCAGACTACCGCGAAACCGTTTTCAAGTTTTTCAACCGGCAACGGGCTTGACGCCGGAGAATAGTCCGGGGGGCGGGAGCAACCGATGACGTTGGCTGAGGCGTTGAATCAAGGTCTATCGGGCCGTAAACGCAGCCGGAAACCAAAAGTAGAACAGCGAGAAGCACCGTAATCGAACTAAAGCGGCTTCCGGCGGTCATACTATCTTGACTTCAAAGGGATTTTTAAAATCCTCTGTTTCAAACCAAAGCCGGCTCGTAGTAATTCGTAGTCAGAACTCAAGGCAGAGCAGCGTATTGGAAGCTTTCAGAAATAGCCACGCCTGATGATTTTAACCCAAAGTTTACTTCATTAGTTTTAACTGCAGGCTATGATCGAATTCGGGAAGTCTTCAACGAGTTTGTTGCACTCGCTCGAAGGAACTTTTGTTTCCCGCAAATCAACCATCAACTCGCTTTTCATTTTCCTGATAAATGAAGCATCTGAAACGGGAGTACCGCGCAAGCCGATGTTCCATAAGCTCTCCA
>JAZDMM010000099.1:0-5224 GCA_043800965.1 Microcaldota archaeon
TGCTTGTATCTGCTGTTTGGTTTTACGACGCTTGTGCTGGAGCATATTTTGTAGTCTTCAGTTCCAAGACAGTCTTCGGGTTTCGTGCAAGGCCTTCCGCCATTTGTATTTTCGGTGCTGCAGGTTATTTTACCGGTTTCATTCAAGGCACAAAAGCCTTGAACCGGTTCCCCCGCTTCCTTGTCTCGATTACATTCATCGTCGTTAATACAGCCCCCGCCTTTATCAAGTTTCTCGGGGTCAGCTCTACACGCGTAAACGTATTCGCCGACATTGTCTTCATCAGGCGCGTCTATTCCTGAGCTGCCTATTGGAATACAAGTTCTGTACGTTGGCATTTCGCCCGGGTTTTCTTCGGTCGTACAATCACAGGGCCCGACGCCGAGCAAACTGCAAGCGCCCAAGCCGTATTTTTCATCCTCGTCTAACTCGGATTGAATATACGCTTTAGCGTCGCCGATAGTCCAGTCGATGAACCATTCTCCGCCGTTGTAGCAAAGAATTATGGCGTTAATCATTCCTGGTCCTAAACAACCGTATACAAAGCAGATGTCGTCGCCTTCTTGAATCACGTAATCATCAGGGTATTCAGTCGGTGCTGCTTGAGCTGAAACGTTAAATGCCAGCAAAGCTAGCACTAGTAAACCAATAAACTTCTTCATCAACGCCTCCCCTCCTGAATGAACATTAAACAAAATACATTTTTCGAACTATAAAAAGGACGCGGTGCATGCGCTAGGGCTTGAGGACGTGGAGGGCGGGATTTTCGGAGCAAACGCACCGCCGTTTTCTTTGGCGATGCAGCACCTTTCTTTTTGAAAGAAAGGGGATGCACTCGAACCCGCGCACCGCTTTCGCAGTAACAGCTTTCAGCTGGTATTCAACCAGTAGCAGGCTTACGGACTTGCTTTTCTTCGTATAAAAATAAAAGAAAAACAGCATGCCGCCATAGCCACTAGGCGACCTCCACATTCCTTGTTAAGTAGGTTCTTTTGTATCTTAATATGTGTTTTGGGTTGTTTGGCGAAATAGAGTCGAAAAATAATTTAACCGTTTTCCATCCGCCCATTCGAACCTTTTTTCGTTCTAACCAGCAATTAAAACCTAGCTCTTTGAGGACTCCGCGTATTTGTCTAAGGCTTTTTATTGATGTCGAGCTTATTTCCACGACTGGATGGTAATACTTTCTGTTTCTTGCATTTCGCAGGTAAACTGAACCATCAGTGTCAAACAATCCGCGGACATACGCTTTTTTTAGTTCGTTGTTCCCACATTCGAGGATTTCATTTGGCACCGCCACCACGCTCTCTTTTTTTCCGATGGGAAAGCCTAGACGGTTGCAGAAGATTTCTCGAACTTTTTTACCACATTTTCTTATTCCGAAACAAAACCCCCCGTTGTATTTGCGTTTTATTACCCCGAGTTTACAGTCAAATATTTCCGAGAATAAGGGGGCTACAACGTTGTTATAGTACTCAAATTCTTCTGAACTTCCACGAATTTCCATAACTAGGCCGTTTCCATTGGTAGAATAAATTGTTCCATCACCGGCTAGTATGCCGGCGCATTCGTATAGTGTCTTAAGATTCACAATTTAAACTCGAATTTGCTCTTTTATTCCTGTCTTGACCTAGTTTCCACTGACATTCTAAAAAGAAAAGAAGGAGAGTTCTTTTTTACAAGAACTCTATGGAAGCAACGTCGCTGGCTGCGTGCTTTCTACCGCCCGCGTCCGGCCGCCTCTCGGTTTTACCGAGCACGTAAGGCGACTTGATGCCGGTGAAGATTGCGATAGCCTCGATTTTGCCTTCAAAAGTCGGGTCAATGCGAGCGCCCCAAATCACTGTTGCGTTCGGGTCGACTTTCTCGGTGAGTCCTTCGCCGATCTGGTTGCATTCCCCGAGAGTCATATCGGCTCCGCCCGTGATGTGAAGCAGTACGCCGCTCGCGCCCGTGAAATCAACGTCCAACAAAATGTGGTTAAGCGTGTTGCTGATAACGTCCTCGGCGCGGTTCGGGCCCTTGGCTTCGCCAACCGCGATCATCGATACTCCGCCGTTGCTCATTACCGCGCGAACGTCCGCGAAATCCAAGTTAATGAGCGAGGGAGTCATGATTGTTTCGGTTATTCCGCGCACTGCGCGCGCAATAATCTCGTCCGCAACATTGAACGCTTGGTCAATCGGCAAGTTCGGCACGATTTGAACGAGGCGGTTGTTGTCGATTACGATAATCGTGTCGGCTTGTTCCTTCAATGCTTCTAATCCCTTGTCCGCTTTCTCCAAGCGCGCGCGCTCTAAAGCAAACGGGTAGGTGACAACCGCGATAACGATTGCGCCTTGCTTTTTCGCGATTTCGCTGAGAATCGGTGCGCTACCGGTTCCGGTGCCGCCACCCATTCCCGCGGTTAAGAAAACCAAATCAGCTCCGTCGAAGATTTTTTCGAGGGCGTCGCGGGAAGCGTCGGTTGCCTTGGCACCCACTTCCGGGTAACCGCCTGCGCCGAGGCCGCGAGTAATAGAAGCTCCAATCAAGACTTTCTTGGCTTGCTCGGAAATCAAAGTCAAGTGGTTGCGGTCGGTGTTGATCGCGATGAGCTCGGCGCCTTTAATGCCGGCGCGCGCTAAACGATTGATTGAGTTGCATCCGGCGCCTCCGGAACCCACGACCATGATGCGCGGGGTAACAAAATCGTCTTCCTTGCTGGGAGCGGGAGCGCGCGCGGACTGTTGATACATCGGCGTTGCTTGTTCCTGAGCTTTTTGGTGTCTAATAGCTTCGTTCACGATATCTTCCAACACAACCACCTTCCTATTCTAAAAAGTGCGAGTAAAACGCGTTAATTACATTGCCGCATAGAATATAAAAACCCTGTGGTGAGAGTCTAATAAGAGTCCGGCGAAACGTTGATTAAGCCTTTGTTCGCGGCCTTCTTAAAAACCAGGCGGCGTTTGAAAGGCGTTGCTTAAACCTTTGCAACAGTCCTTTCGCGGGGATTCTATAGACATTAAAAATTGTGTAGCCGGAATCTATGTGCCTGTAATTGCAGAATGCATCTTTCCTGACTTTTTGAGAAAGCGTTAGGTGGTTGAAAGGAAGCAGGTCTCTGAGCTCTTCGTCGACTAACAAGAAACCCCCGGGTTTTATCATGTTTGCCAAATGTTGAACGTGGGCTATTTGCTGCGGTTTTTTAAAATACACGAGAACCGCCTGGGACAGCACCACGTCCGCCTCGTGCTGTGGCGGCTTTTCTTCCAATGCGCCTTCTATGAAAACGATTTTATCCCTCAAGTCGGGGTAGTGCGCTTCAACGTCCCGTTTTGCTTTTTCTATGACTTCCGGGCTCGAGTCCTGGAGAATGATTTTTCCAAACTTGTCGGCGCCTACAACCTTTACGAATTCCAAAGAGCCTATTAAATTTTTTTGCGTGTCGCCCATTTCACGAAGAATTTCTTGCGAGCTTTCCTTGGCAATGTTACCGATGCCGCATTCAAAAAGCGTAAGCAGTCGCCCCCGCTTGGCTTGAAGCTTTCCCAATTTTTTCCTAAGCTCCCACGCGGCATCTCTATACTCTCCAATCTGCCGTGTTTTGGGTGTTTCCTTTCTAAAATCCTCGCGTTTCACGTTATGCTTTGCGTGGTTTGAAAGTTAATTGTTTTCTCTGCGTTTCCCGAGCCCGGCAAGGCATTAGTTAGCTTATTTAACGGTCTCGGCAACTATTACTTTGGCAGGCTAGTCAGGGGGCTAAGGATCCCTTCTCGCGCCAACTCCTTTGAGGCGGATGAAAGCCGTGAGGCGGGTTAAGACGCTTCGCGAAGCCTGGAGTCGAGCGTCGATGCTTTGACTCGTGTTACGTTCTCTACAGCGAACCGAGCCAGGTCGGAAGAAGCAACTCTAAGCCGTTGAGGCCGTGCTCGCAAGACCCAAGGCGGAGCAGAACTTCAGATCAACTTCGCGCGGTGCCTTGATTCAAGCCACGGAACGCCTGCCTTTTGCTTAAATCAATCGAAGCGGTTTTTAACCCGGTTTCTTCTAAAGAGTTTCGAGATGCGCAATAAAACCATTGCATTGTTCGCGCTGTTCATAGTAGCCGCCTTTTTCCTGGGTTACGTTTCACACGCCCCGCAAGCCAACGGTACAGCGCAGTTTTTTTACTCTACTCCGCCAGCGATTTTCGCCCCGGCTTCACAGCCGGTCAGGGTGGTTCACCTCAAACTCCCGGCAGTTGACGTCGAGGACAAGGGAGCGCTCGGGGACTTGACGGTCGAAGTAGCGCCCGGAAGCGGTAGATTGTTCCTGCGATTTGACGAAAACAACCCGCTAGTTAATCCGGACACGCAGTCTAGCTTGAGAACCGCTTTAGACTTGGTTAAGAAATTGACCGGCAACGACTTGCACGATTACGACGTTTTCTACGGAATTGAAACGCAATCCGACGTAATCGGCGGCCAGAGCGCGGGTGCGGCATTAACCGTAGCAACAATGGCCGCGGTTAAAGGCGATAGCTTGCGCGGCGACACGCTGATTACCGGCGCCGTATTAGGCGATGGTTCTCTTGCGCCGGTTGGAAGGATTCTCGCTAAAGCGCAGGCAGTGAAGGAAGCCGGGTATTCGACGCTGATAGTTCCGAAAGGCGAAGCAACTCAAGTTATTTCCGATGAAGTATGCCGCCAGCACAGGACTGAAACCGCGATAGTATCCGAGTGCACGACGCAAAGCAAGGAAGTCAACGTCGGCGAGTACGTGGGCTTGAACGTGGTCGAAGCGGACAACGTGCTCGAAGCGTATTCGTTAATGACTGCCTGATTTTTTACTTGGACGTTTTTTCTTTTCCAGCGGAGTCATCGCTCGTTTTCTTTTTTGGCGGACAACCGCACCTTTTTTCTTTCTTAAAGAAAAAAGGGGTGGTTAGAGAATTAGGGGGTCGGACTCTATTGGTGGGTGGCGAGCCCGACCCAAGCTGTGAAGGTGGGTTGAACTGTGCCCTGCGGCACAATTACCGTGACACGAAAATTACTTTTCGTCCTACCTGTTTCTTCTCAAGCAAGCCTTGCCTGAACAATGCGTTCAAGCGGGCTGAAGCCGCGTTAGTCCCTTTGTACTTGAATTTCTTCTGTACCTGGCCTGCTGTAACGTGGCCCTGCTTAGAGATGAACGTCATGATTTCTTCGTCTAATTCGGAAAGCAGCGGGTCTCCCTGCGCGCTGCCGCTTACTTTTTCTTC
>JAZDMM010000112.1:0-12196 GCA_043800965.1 Microcaldota archaeon
TGTTGCGCTTGGGTTGTACTCCGTAGGATAACCGTAGGCATTGCCGTTGAAAAGATAAGTTATAAAATAAACTTTAGACGCAAAGTCATCATCTTTTCTTACTTCAGCGTACTGACCGCAGTAAAAGCATTTCGTAACGTCCCGAAAATACGCTTTCACGCTAGGTTGTTCAGCTGGGGTTCCATAATCAAAATAGACTCCCAAACCATTAAATCCGTTGTAGGTCGCGTGAAGTTTTCCCGAAGAATCGTAACCCACGTGACCGTTTAATAGAGCAAGTCCGTCTTGCAACGGCGTATTGTAAAATTCTTTCGAAGTGAACGTCTTGCTTTTAATTTGGCCAGACATCAAGTCAACCGTATTGTCGAAGGGATACTCGTACTCGGAAACCAAGTTTATAAAAGTGTTGGTTTCAATGTCGAAAGCATAATAAGTTTGAGCCAGCAGGTACTTATGCGTGCCCCAACTTCCGTCTAATTTTATTGCAGAATCCGCAGAATTAAGGTAGGGCTGATCCGTCATGATGCTGGCGGTATAATAGTCGGCATCGGCGTCCTTGTCTATGAGATGCACATTAAAATAATGAACCTTCAAGCCATAGTTTTGAACTAACTGGAATGCGTCGCTTTGGAGGTGTTTGAAATTTGCGTCGGAATAATCCAAAGTCAGGTGCTGTTCTGCCTGGCCGGATGGGTCAGTTCCTAAGTCTACCTTGTACAGCCATTGCATGTAACGAGGTGTGTCATACGGCCCTAAGATATCCGAAATAAAAAGATCGAACTGATATGGAGTCGAGGAGTCAAGCGGCTCTATATTAAACTCGAATGAGTTGTTTCCAGGCCATACGCTCATGTAGTAATAGGCAGTATTTTCAGAGGAAAGCGAGTAAGGCTCTTTTCTTATTGCAATAAAATGCAATATGTGCTGTTGGTCTGGCGGGTTTACGAGGGTTATAACCAGTTTCTTGTTAGGATTTGGATTAGCGTCAAGCTTGAGCTGCGGCGAATCGTCAGTAGCCAAGTTCGTGATGGTTGGCGCAGTTTCCGTTGCATATTCGCGGGTCTCAATCGCGCTAGTTACTTTGTCAATGCTTTGAACAACAAGACGATTTCCGGTTGACGTCGAAATAATTGCTTTGCCAGCCGGCAGGGCTATTTCAAAACCGTTTTGAATCAAAAAACTAGAAGGCTTCGCCTGGCCTATGAAATCCGAAATTTTTTTCGTGTCGGAAATGCTGGCGCTTAACGGGTCAGAAGCGGCGCAAACAAAACAAGACAAAAAAACCAAAAAAACAAAGAGGGATGGCAAAAGAGTTCCGGAAACCGATTTTGAAAATGACATGAAAAAAGGAAGACGCCGCTTATTAAAATACCATTACTCAACCGGGAAACGCGAGCACAACTCGACGACTTCGCTTTTGACCTTCGCTTTCACACTCGCATCAACGGGAGCCGCGATAACGCGGGAAATGAAAGACGCAACGTCCTTCATCTCGCCTTCCCTCATGCCGCGCGTCGTGAGAGTCGGCGTACCCAAACGAATCCCGCTCGGGTCCCACGGCTTGCGCTCGTCGAACGGGATAGTATTAGCGTTAACCGTGATACCCGCTTCATCAAGCGCTCTCTCCGCTTGTTTTCCGCTAATCCCTTTCTTCGTCAAGTCAACGAGCATCAAGTGGTTGTCTGTTCCGCCGGTAACCAAGTCAAAGCCCTCGCCCATCAGCGCTTCGGCAAGCGCTTTCGCATTCGCTACAATCTGCCGGGCGTACGCCTTGAATTCCGCGCTATCCGCTTCCTTTAACGCAACCGCAATAGCCGCAATAGTGTTTTCGTGCGGGCCTCCTTGCAACCCCGGGAAAACCGCCTTATCGATTTTCTTCGCTTTCTCCTCGTCGTTGCTGAAAATAATCGCGCCGCGCGGACCGCGCAGCGTCTTGTGAGTAGTCGTAGTCACAACATCGTAATACGGCACCGGATTCTCGTGCACTCCCGCGCAGCATAATCCCGCGATGTGCGCGATATCCGACATGCAGATTGCGCCTACTTCGTCAGCAATTTCCTTGAATGCCTTGAAATCAATCAGCCTCGGATAAGCCGTATAGCCCGACAGAATTATTTTCGGTTTTTCTTCAATTGCCTGCTTTCGAATCGCGTCGAAATCAAGCAAGTGCGTTTCCTTGTCAACGCGGTAGTGCACTGGGGTAAACCATTTACCTGAGAAATTGACTTTATGGCCGTGCGTCAAGTGCCCGCCTTCGCTCAAGCTCATTGCCATGAACTTGTCGCCGTGCTCCATGAACGCGTAATACGCGGCCAAGTTCGCGGGACTCCCCGAAAGAGCTTGAACGTTCGCGTACTCCGAGCCGAACAAACTTTTCGCGCGGTCAATAGCCAGTTGTTCAACCACGTCCGTAAATTCATTCCCGCCGTAATACCTTTTGCCGGGGTATCCTTCGCTGTACTTGTTCGTGAAAACGCTCCCAAGCGCTTCCAGAACTGCCGAAGAAACGATGTTCTCGGACGGTATCAACTCGAGTACATCTTGCTGTCGCTTTTCCTCGTTTCGAATCGCGCACGCGATTTCCGTATCAGTTTGGCTTAGTGAATTCATTAGTTTTACCTCTCAGGATACGCTTCTTTCAAATCTGTTAGCCCTTGCCGGCTGAACATTCTTTCTTTCTGGTGCTGAACCGAAAAAAACAAGACGCGAGCACGCGTGGCAAGATCTTTCAACGTTCCGATATGCCGCTCACTGACTTGAAACAACTCTCCGTTTTGCTTTAAGATCCCGTCCACGTGCTTCAACGCAGCGACTTCTCTCTCGTTCAATGTAGTCATACCCGCTTACCGTCAGCAAATTCCCGTCTGGCTGCTTCAGCCGTTCTCCACGCAATAACCGCGCTGGTAATCTTTCCTGCCTTGCTTGGATTCAAGTGCTCTTCGGCAAAAAGCTTCAAAACCGGAACGTGCTTTTGCTCTATGCGAACATCCTTGCCTTCTTGCGTAGTTGCCATGACCGCGTTCAAATGCGTAAACGCCTTGGACAACCCCGCGGTTTCCTGCTTGCCGCGCATTTGTTCCCTACCGCCTTTAGCTCGCTTAGCCATGTTTTCTCACCTTGAATCGTTCAAGCGCCTTCCTAGTCGAAGCATTCAAATCCATTTCAAGCGCTTCGTCAATCAAAACCCACTTGAATTCGTTAGCTTCATCATTCAATTTAACGTCTTCGCTGTCGGTCTTGGCGTAAAAATCGAAGAAAATAAAGTGTTCTTCCTCGTGAAAATCCGAGGGGTTAATCACTTCCTCGACTTCAAGCAATTCAATGGAATGCAGTTCCAAACCCGTCTCCTCGCGAAACTCCCGCCTTAACGCGTCCTCGCTTGTTTCGCCAAAGTCTATGCCGCCGCCGGGAATCAGCCACTTGCCGCCCCATTTCCCGCTTGATTTCACCAGCAAAAACTTTCCTCGCGGATTAAAAACAAACGCGCCAACAGTAGGCCTGGGCGTTTTCAATTCAACCGCGCCTCTCTCGCAATTCAGCGCCTTCAATCGACTTCCACTTGCTGCATGACCTTGCACCCTCCCAGCAAATGCCTTGCGTGTCGCAAGTCGCGCCCGCGAGCTTGAAAATCGTGGGCGAAACTTTTACGCACTCGTCGAGCATTGCTTGAGCCATTGCGCGGATTTCCCACTGCGCGCGAATGCACAACCGCTTTTCGAAAAAGTGCAGTAACTCGCGCGCGTTCATCGTAATCACTATCTTGGTTTCGCAAGCATTCGGTAAAACGAAGCGCGCGTCCTCGCTCTTGATTCCCGCTTCCTTCAGCGAATTGTAAGCGTTTTGGGCGTCAGCCATTGACTTGCAAAAGACGCTTAGTGCCTCGGGATTTCCCCGGATTAATGGAGGCACTACGTAGTCGAAGTCGTTTTCTTTCACGTAGCGCTGGCTTTGCTGGGAGTAGGAAGCAACGCGGTGGCGCACTAGTTGGTGCGAGCAAGCGCGGGAAATGCCTTCAACGCCGAAAGTAAAGTAAGCGTGTTCAAGCACGGAATGATGGCCGCTTTTCACCACGTCAGCCAGTAATTTAGTGACTTGCTCGTCGGTCATGCGTTCGGTAAGCTCTTGAACTCCAACAGCGCTGTAACACTGCCGGGCAGCTGTAGCGCAAGCCTTGTCGGGCTCGGGCGTGTGCCTTAGTAAAACGACTTTCAACTTTGTTTCAGCCAATTCGAATCCCACCGTTAAGGAAATGTTTAATGCGGGAAACTACTTAATTCTTTCCTGATGAACCCGGTCGAATGGCTTGAATCGCTCCCGCAACCGCCTGAATGGACTCTAGACCGCACTAGACGGCTTTTCTCGCTAGCCGGCGTTTCCACTAACGCGCTTAAAGTCATTCACGTGGCTGGAACCAACGGCAAAGGCAGCACAGTGGCTTTAATCGCTTCCGGCTTGCAGGCAGCAGGCTTCAAAACCGCGGCTTACTACTCCCCGCACGTTCTTGATTTTCGCGAGCGCATTCAAGTCAACGGCGAATGGATCAGCGAAGAAAAACTCAACGCGCTTACCGAGGTCATTAAGCCGTTAGTCAAGCAAATGCTGGATGACGGCAATTCCCCGAGTTTCTTTGAAGTCGTTACCGCAATCGCAGTCAAGCACTTCATTAATGAGCAAGTGGATTGGGCGGTTGTTGAAACCGGCTTAGGCGGGAGGCTTGACGCAACGAATGTACTGGAAAGCGAGTGCGCGGTAATCACTCCGATTTCATTAGAGCACACGGAAAAGCTAGGGAAAACGATTGACGCAATTGCAACGGAAAAAGCCGGAATCGTCAAGCTCAACAAACCGGTTTTCACGAATAACACTGACGAAAAAGCCGTTAATGCAATCAAGCAAACCGCAAGCAAGTTAAACGCGCAAGTAACCGTCACTGAACCGCTAACCAACGTAAACTGCAGTGACACTGTTACCTCTTTTACTTACGCCGGCCGCCAACACTCCACATCATTACTAGGCCCGCATCAAGCGCTTAATGCCTCGCTCGCAATCGAAGTCTTGAACTGGCTCGGCGTTTCGCAGGAGGACATTGCCGCAGGACTCAAAACCGCGTTCGTTCCCGCGCGCTTGGAAATCGTAAAGCGAAGCCCGTTGGTGGTTGTCGACGGCGCGCACAACCCGGCCGGAACGCGCACGTTAGTTGAAGCAATCAGAACCATTTGGCCGCATAAGAAAATCGCGCTGGTTTTCGGAGTGCTTGCGGACAAGGATTACGCAGAGATGGCGAACGAGCTGAGGAGACTACAGGTGCAGACTGTGAACGTAACGAAACCAAAAAACGAGAGGGCGTTACCACTCGAAAAAGCTAAGCAATTGTTTGAAGGATTCGCCGTGACTGCTTTTGAAGAACCCGAGAACGCGCTTGAAGACGCGGTAAAGAAAGCCGCTGAACTAAACGCGATCGTGTTGTGCTGCGGCTCGCTTTACCTAGCGGGAGAATTGCTTGCAGGCACGGGCTTGACTCAAGCTAAAACGCTTTAAACCAGCTCGCGGGTATCAAGATATGGACAAAAACGTTTTTCTCGCGGTGTTGATTGCCGGAGTTATCTTGGCTAGCGGTTGCGTGCAACAGCAAAACGCAGCTGGGAAAGGCGTTTTGCAAGGCACGATCTCAATCGGCCCGTTGTGCCCTGTTGAACGCATTCCGCCTGACCCTGCTTGCAAGCCCGCCGAGGAAACGTTCAACGCATGGCCAATTGCGGTTTACGATTCCGGTAAAACAAAGATAACGGAAATCAAGCCGGACGCAAACGGTTATTACGAAATTGAGCTCCCCGCAGGCGAGTACATCGTTGACCTCGAAAAAGAGCACCAATTCGGTTCGAACTTACCGGCTGAAGTAACGATTAACGCTAATGAAACCGCGGCTCTAGACATCGATATCGATACGGGCATTAGATAATTCATGCCGGCAGCGCAGTCTAGCTTTTCTTCTTGTACCGCGGCGTCAGCTGCGTGATGATGTAGTACACCAGCACTATGGCCAGAAGCATTCCTACTGCGAATAACCAGCCGACTTCATCGATTAACGTTCCTATTGTGTAATCCATGACGAAGTAACTTTAACCGCGTTTTTTAGGCTTGCGTTTCGCAACCACTGGCTTGGCTCCGCCGTACTTCTTGTGCAAGCGCTCGTACGTGGATTCCGTAATGCGGCCGGTTAAGAGAGCGTCCTCTAGTTTTTGCAAACGGTCCTCGTTCGATAATGGGCTGGCGGCGTTCTTCGTGCGAACGTGCTTGTCGAACAAGGCGTAAAGCATTACTGCTCCGAACAGGAAAACGATAATCCAGAACAAAGTGCGCGCCCAGTTGAACTGGTCAGACGGCTGGATTTGCACGGTCGTGGTGAACGGCTGGTTGTTCGTTGAAATCTTGCTCCCGCTTACTGCAGCGCCTTGCATGAATGCAAGCTTGATGTGCGCCACGTTCTCTTCAAGGTTGTCGGCGAACACTTGCAGCTTGATCGCGTTAACTGTGTAAACGAAATTGCTTTTCGAATCCGCCTGCGCTTGGTTGTAAAGCGAGTGCGCGTAATACAACTGCGACCAAAGCGAGTCAAGCTCGCTCAAATGGCTCGCGTCTTTCAAAACCGCGTTGACTTCATCGCCGTACAAATTCTTCAAGTCTTGCTCGGCGCGCGCATAAGACAAAGCCATGAGCGAATCAAAAGAGCTCGCGAAGTAATGGCCGTCTTGGAATTCCGCGCCAGCCAAATCCGCCTTGTTTTGCACTTCGCCGTCAATCGCGAATTGAGCCGCGTCCCGGGCTTTGCCGAGCAATTCCTCGGCGTAATCCTTTGCCGCAACTTCCTCGAGCAATTGGCCGCCGGTTACTTTCTTTGCAGCCGAAGCCATTTGCTGCGCTGCCTCGAACCAGTTCTTGGCAGCGGCATAGTCAACTGCTAAAGCAGCGGGCTCGCTTGAATCAAGCGCTTCCGATAACTTTTCAAGAGTTGATTTGGCCCACGACGCGCGTAATTGCGCTCCTACAACCCACTCAAGGTTTTCGGTTGTTGGCTGCGGAAGTTGAAACGCTGACGCTTCCGTTAAAAGCGATTGAACGCGGAAAGCGAACTCGTTTTTCGACAGGTTTTGCGCGTCAATAGCATCCAGATCGATTTGCCGCAGGAACGCGTTGTTCGCAGCAGAGTAATAATAGCCTTGTTCAAGCAGGTAACGCGACTCGTTCATCTGCTGGAGTATGGTCGCTTTAGCGAGTTCGTCGTCAATCGAGCGCGTTTTATCTTCAACGTCTTGAATTACTTGAATCGACATTTCCTTTAACGGCTCGGTGGCCTGCGAAGGCGTTATTTTGTCAACCACTAATTTCTTCGATTCGTACTTCGGAACTTCAACGGTTTGGCCTTTGGCGGTGAAAGCGTAATCCAAACCGGTTTTCAGGTTCTGCATTTCAACTACTTGCATTCCCTGGGGCGTAAAGTACTCGTTTAAATTAATGTCGCCTTGAAGTCCTTGCCCGAACGGAACTAAAAACAAGGTCACTCCGTTGTCGTGCGCGGCTTGTGCTTTTTCGAAAACGCCGCCAACAGGACCAATGCTGCCGTCGCGCTCTATTGTTCCGGTAACGCTCAAGTCCGGCCTAAGAGTTTTGAAGGTAAGTTCCGAGTAAGCAAGCAATGCCAACGCAAACCCTCCGGACGGGCCGTCAACGGTTTCGGTTTCGGCTTGCACTTTAAACAAAACGTTTTTGTTATCCAGCTCTACCCCGGCTTCACGCGCAGCCACTTGAGCCGCGACTTTAGCCGAGTTCTGCGTGTCTATGTTAATGAAAGGCTCGATATCAACGTAAACCCCGCCGGTTCCTTTCTCGACGTCAGCGCTGATTCTCGTGATCATTCCCTTGCCGTTAATGTCAACAGCCGGAACCATTAACGTTGATTTCGCGGCTATGAAGCCGGCGAGCAAAATAACGAGCAGTAAAAATCTGGTTAAACGCATTAGCAAATACCTCTTTAAACAATAGAAACGAAGCCGGTTTTTAAAACCGCTTACTTTTGTTGAGTCAATTGCTTGAGCGCGCGGAACTCGGTTTCGTTCATGGCGAATTCCTTTTGCTCGGGGCTGCCGAAAGCGTCGTAATAATTCAATTTAACGCGCACGCGCGCCATGGGAAGCGCTTCCATTTTTTCAACGGTTGATAAATAGCTTTTCTTGGTTTTTATCTTGCGGCCGAAATCCATGACAACTTCGTCGCCGTCAATTGCAATAGAACCTTGACCTTCGCTCGTTATGATGTTGAAAACTCTCGCCATCTGAAACCAGCCTCCGTTGCATTCACTAATGCAAGTCAATCTTTAAAATACTTGGTTTGACTAATATTAATTCGCAAGCCGTAGGGCCGGTTGGTCCGGACGGGAGGGGCTATTTATGGACTTTAAGGAAAAAAGAAAAGGAGTATTCGAAGCAGCGAGCGAGAGCGGGGTTCCTGTGCGCGTTTACGCGAAAAAAGAACTGCTTAAACAAATGGAGAAAGACCGGACGCTGTCGCAAGCAAGCAACGTGGCTTCGCTGCCGGGAATAATTGATGCTGCCATGATAATGCCGGACGGCCACGAAGGCTACGGCTTTCCCATAGGCGGAGTCGCCGCCTTCTCTCTTGAAAACGGAGTCGTTTCCCCGGGTGGTGTTGGATACGACATAAATTGCGGAATGCGGTTGGCGCGAACCAACTTAACCGTTGAAGACGTTAAACCGAAGCTGAAGCCGTTGATCGAGTCCTTGTTCGATAACATTCCGTGCGGAATCGGAACCAAAAGCCGTTTGCGCTTGGACGACAACGGCTTGAGGAAAGCGGTTGAAGGCGGCGCAAAATGGGCCGTTGAAAACGGCTTTGGAATCAAAGAAGACGTGGAGCACTGCGAGGAAAACGGGCGCATGCAAAACGCGGACTACTCCAAGGTCTCTGATAAGGCAAAGTCGCGAGGCAGGCCGCAAATCGGGACTCTCGGGAGCGGGAACCACTTCATCGAAGTCCAGCGCGTTGAAAAGATTTTCGACGAGGAAACCGCGAAGGCATTCGGAATAACCGGCGAAAACCAAGTCATGCTCATGATTCACAGCGGCTCGCGCGGGTTCGGCCACCAGATTTGCAGCGATTACATCGACGTCATGCTGAACGCTGCGCGCAAGTACGGAATTCCTTTGAAAGACCCGGAGTTGTGCTGTGCTCCGCTCGGCACCAAGGAAGCGGACGATTACTTTGGGGCAATGAATTGCGCGGTTAACTACGCGTTTGCAAACCGTTTGGCTATGCTGCACTGGGCGCGCGAGTCGTTTCAGAAAGTTCTTGGCGGGAGCTGGGAGGATTACGAAATTAATTCGGTTTACGATGTTGCGCACAACATTGCGAAAATCGAGGAACACAACGGTGAGAGAGTATGCGTGCACCGCAAGGGAGCCACGCGCGCGTTTTGGAAAGGCAGGAGCGAAGTGCCGTCCGCTTACCGCGAAGTCGGCCAGCCCGTGATTATTCCCGGCACAATGAACACGTCTTCTTACGTTCTTTGCGGCCTTGAGGGCGCGAAAGAAACGTTCGGCAGCACTTGCCACGGCGCTGGCCGCGCAATGAGCAGGCACGAGGCGCTGCGCACTTACCGCGGCATCGACGTTCAAAAGGAAATGGAGGCCAAGGGAATGGCGGTTCGCGCAACCCAGCCGCGCGTTCTGGCGGAGGAAGCGAGTGGCGCGTACAAGAACGTTGACACGGTAGTCGAGAGCGTTGAACTAACTGGATTGTGTAAAATCGTTGCGAAGTTAAAGCCGTTGGGAGTGATTAAAGGTTGATTATAGCGGGCGGGAAACTGGCTGGGAAAATCGCGCAGAAAGCGGGCGCGCGCTTCGCTGAAGCAGAGCAGCGCGTTTTCCCAGACGGCGAATTACAACCGCGCTTTAGTGACGTTAAAGGATTCAAAGGCGAGCACGCAGCTTACTGCCCTGATTTCAAGCACGGCGGCAACCCGAACGATTACTTGCTTTCGTTTTTGCTCGGCTTGAACGCTCTCCGCACTCTCGAACCCGCGAAAATAACCGCGGTAATGCCTTACCTCGTTTACGCGCGGCAAGACAAGTCGTTTCGGCCCGGCGAGCCGGAATCACTGAAGTGGCTGGGCGCGGAAATCAGCAAGCTCGCGGATGAATTTGTTACGGTTAACTCGCACGTTTACGGGAAAAAGAATTTCCAGGATTATTTCTCGATTCCGGCTAAGGACTTGAGCGCGTTCCCGTTGCTCGGCGAGGAATTAAGGAAGAAAGGGCTAAGCAACGCGGTTTTTGTTGCGCCGGATAACGGCGCGTTGAAGATTACGGGGGAAGTGCGTGATGCTTTTGACTCGGGTTGCGAATCGTTTGCAATAGAGAAATCGCGCAGTAGGGAAACCGGCGAGCTTTCAATGTCATTCAGCGCCGACTTGACGGACAAAACCGCTGTGCTGGTTGACGACATGGTTGCTTCAGGCGGCACTCTTGTCAAAGCAAGCGGGTTATGCCGCGATAAAGGCGCTTCGAAAGTTGTTGCGTGCTTCGTTCACGGCGTTTTCCCGGGGAACGCAATTGAAATACTCGACGGGTTTGACTCGTTCCTATTCTGCAACACTATTGCCTCGGAGAAAGCCAATTTGGATGTTGCACCGCTCTTAGCCAACGCTTTAAAATAACCGCGTGCATTAACTGAATCATGCCGGTAAGCGCACGGGAACAAAGATTCAACAACGTGTTTAAGGAAGCCAGCGCGAGTTTGGAGCGAGCCAGGCAAACCGTTAGGTCAGACAAAGGCGTTGCGCGCGACCACTTGATTAGCGCGTTCAAAGACGTCAAATACCTTGAGACAATGAATGCATCCCGGCCGGAACTCGATGCCTTGAAAAACGATATCATGAGCTTTCGCATGCTGCATTCGGATTTGCCGGTTATAGAAATAAAGGATTACACGAAAGCGGGCTCGATTAAAAAAGAACAAGTTAAAGTAGACGAGCTTGGCTTGATGCGAATCAAGTACGCGCGGGATGTGCCGAGTTTCCGCGACTGGTTTTACTGGTTCAGGCCGAAAATCAAATTCAAGGAAAGGAAACGGCTCGATACCCTGCCAGAAGAAACCAAGGAAAAATTGTATGGCAAAACTCTGGGGCCGGTAAGGCATTCCGCTAAAGACGCGGAGATAACGCACAAGCAATTGTCTAAGCTGGCAGACCTGGTTTACGCGGCGCTTCATAAAGGCAAGACGCGCCCCTTATTTCAACACTAGAGCTTGAGCTCGTCTTCCAGTTCCTTGAATTTCGGCCGCCGACGTGATGAATCAAAACAACTGCGCCGCGTTCGCGGGCTTCGGCTGCGTCGGTTATGAAACTGCCTGCGCTGGATTGAGGTAATTTCAAGAACAAACACCTCGTGAATTAGTGATACGGAAATACGAAGCAAAGAATTTAATCTTATTGACTCGTTGCTTTGTTATGACGGAAAAGATAAGTGCTGCGGACAAACGGAAATACGTTTTGCCTAAAAAGCGCGACTTTGAAATTCTTTTAAAATGCAAAGTACTGAAGAAACGCAAGTTGAGCAAGCAAGACGCTGCAACAGTCAAGTTAATCAAGACGCAGCTAGAGAAGGACTGGCGCGCACCGCTTTTGAAGGAAGTGAACCGTCTTCTTTTAAAATACAAAGTTTAATGATTAGTAGATGAATCGCTCGTTGAAAGTGGGTTTAGGATTCGGCATCACGTCCGCAATAATTACTACCCTCGGGTTGATAGTCGGGTTGAATGCCGGCACTCACTCGAAACTCGTGCTGATAGGCGGAATCTTGACTATTGCGGTTGCCGACGCGTTTTCGGACGCTCTAGGAATTCACGTTTCCCAGGAGTCGCAGAAAGGAATTTCCGCCAAGGAAGTTTGGGAAGCCACGTTCTCGACTTGGTTCTTTAAATTGTTGTTTGGCTTGACGTTCGTGGTGCCGTTCTTGTTTCTGGAAGTCGATAAAGCGGTTTTCGCTTGCTTGGCTTGGGGCTTCCTGTTGCTCGGCGCGTTCAGTTACTACGTTGGCTTGAAAGACCACAAGCCGTGGAACGCAGTTGCAGAGCATTTGGTAATAGCGGTAGTCGTCATAGTAATCACGAACTTCATCGGCGG
>JAZDMM010000118.1:0-2933 GCA_043800965.1 Microcaldota archaeon
GTCTTACGGTAAGGAAGCGCTTGAGAATTGGCTGATTGATGCGCAAGACTGGTGCGTTTCGCAACAGCGTTATTGGGGTATTCCAATGCCGGTTTGGGTTTGCAGCAAGTGCAAAGCCGAGAAAGTAATCGGGAGCGTTGAAGAGTTGAAGAAGAACGCAGTTGGCGACGTCGGAAAACTCGATGACCTGCATCGCCATTCCGTGGACCATATCGAGCTCAAGTGCTCTTGCGGCGGTAAAATGAAGCGTGTGCCGGATATTTTCAACGTTTGGTTTGATTCTGGCATTTCGCCGTGGGCTTCACTCGGTTACCCGTTCAAGAACGAGGAATTATTCGAGTCAATGTTTCCCATTTCACTAGTTTGCGAGTCGCAAGACCAGATTCGCGGGTGGTTTTACAGCTTGCTTTTCTGCGCCGTATCCGTTTTCGACAAGAAGTCGTATGAGAAATGCTGCATGATGGGCTGGGTGCTTGACGAGAAAGGCGAGAAAATGAGCAAGAGCCTAGGCAACGTGGTTTACGCGACTGATGCGCTTGACCAGCTCGGCGGAGATGCATTGCGGTGGTATTACGCTTGGGACGTGGCGCCTTGGGACGTGCAGAAATTCTCTGTTAACGCTGCCAAGGATGTTTCGCGCACGCTCGGTATTTTGTTTAACTCTTACGCGTTTTTCGATATGTATAAAGCCGGGTGGAAGCCCGGGAAAGCAACTGTCAAGCGCGTTGAAGACAAGTGGATTTTATCGCGCTTGAACACAGTCACTAATGACGTTACCAACCATTTCGAGGAATTCGAGTTCCACAAAGCAGGCCGGTTGCTCGCGGACTTTGTTTCCAACGATTTCTCGCGGTGGTACATTAAATTGATTCGCGACCGCGTCTGGGTTTCAGCCAAGGGCGAAGACAAGCAAGACGCGCTCAACGCGATGCACGCAGTGCTTTTGCAAACAACCAAGCTCCTTGCACCCCTCACTCCATTTATTAGTGAATGGTTATACCAGAGGCTGCACGACGAGAAAAAGTGCAAGAGCGTGCATTATTGCGCTTACCCGGTTGCGGACAAGAAGAAGAGCGATGCAGCGCTCGAGAAGGAAATGGCGCTTGTAATGCAGGCAACTGAAGCGCTTAATTCGCTGCGGCAGGAGGCGGGAGTCAAGTTGCGCTGGCCGGTTGCGCGCGTCATCTTTAGCGGCGGCAAGGAGGCTCAATCCGCGGTCAAGAGGCTCGGCGAAGTAATTACTTCTATGAATAACGCGCTCGCGGTTGAATTCGTTGAAAAGCCCGCTAAAAAGAAGACGCTGCTCGTTCGCGAGCTGTCTCCGGAACTCACGGTTATCCTCGACTCCGAGCGCACTCCGGAACTCGAGAACCAGGCGCTTTACCGCGAGTTGATTCGCGCGATTCAAGAGGCGCGCAAGAAGAACGGCTTTGTTGTTGAAGACAAGATTGCTTTGACTCTCGAAGCAGACAAGGCGTTTGCCTCGTTTTTGAAGGCGAGAACGAAAGAGTTGGAGTCAGAAGTCGGTGCTTCTTCAGTTTCGCTCGCTTCACTGAAAGGCGAGTTCAAGGCTGAAGCGGCTGTTGAAGGCAAAGTCGTGAAAGCGGCTTTCTCTAAGGCTATCTTTTAGGGAATCCGATTTTAAAGTTACTTGGGAACCCGCAGCGGAACTTTCTTGCTCTCACTAGCGCGTTAATGTGATCAATGTCTATTTGCATTTGGCGCATTTTAGCGAGTTCTTTGTCTTCCGCCTCCTTGGCTTTCCTTGCAAGTTCTTCAGACGGATTCGGTTTGCGTTCAGGCATTTCGTATTTATTTACGGAACGCAATTATTAAAGCTTGTTTCGTCTAATTCTATCCATGGCTTTAGACTTTAAGAAAAGCGATAATTTCAGCGAGTGGTATTTGGAGTTGGTTCAGAAGGCCGAGCTCATGGATTATTCGCCCGTGCAAGGGACGATGGTCATTCGGCCCCGCGGTTACTATTTGTGGGAGCAAATCCAGCAGTTTCTTGACTTTCGGTTCAAGCAAGCGGAAATTCAAAATACTTACTTCCCGTTGTTTATTCCGGAATCGTTTTTGAAGCGGGAAGCCGAGCACTTTGCCGGGTTCAGTCCGGAAGTGGCTTGGGTTGAGCAAGGCGGGGACGAGAAACTCGGCGAACGAATCGCTTTACGACCCACCTCGGAAACAATAATGTACCACATGTTCGCGAAGTGGATTTCCTCGCACCGGGACTTGCCTTTGAAAATCAACCAGTGGTGCAACATCATTCGCTGGGATACCAAGACGCTAAAGCCGTTTTTGCGCACTCGCGAGTTCTTGTGGACTGAAGTGCACACTGCTCACGCTACGAAGCTCGAGGCCGAGGAGCAAGTAAAGCAAGGAATCGACTGGTACCGCGAGTTGTACGAAGACTTGCTTGCGATTCCGGTTATTGCCGGAGTGAAAACCGAGGCGGAAAAGTTTCCCGGGGCGGATTACACGCTAACGATTGAAATGCTGATGCCGGATGGGAAAGCGCTGCAAGGCGGCACATCGCACTTGTTAGGCCAGAATTTCGCCAAGATATTCGACATCAAGTTCAAAACCGAGGACGGCGGGCAAGACTTTGTTTGGCAAGTGTCAATCGGCTTGTCCACGCGGTCAATCGGCGCTTTAGCCATGGTTCACAGCGACGACAAAGGACTCGTGTTGCCTCCAAAGATATCGCCGATTCAAGTTGTTTTAGTGCCTATTTACAAAACCGAGGAAGACCGTGCGATGACGGTGATTGCTTGCAACAAGCACAAGAACGAGCTGCAGGAAGCGGGTGTGCGCGTTCACTTGGATGACCGCAACGACAAGACGCCGGGATTCAAGTTCAACGACTGGGAGTTGAAGGGCGTGCCGTTGCGCATTGAAATCGGGCCCAAGGACTTGGCTCAGCAAGG
>JAZDMM010000009.1:0-13118 GCA_043800965.1 Microcaldota archaeon
ACGATACCGCACCGCTTGAAGAACCACCCGAAGCGCTTACGCCGTAGTAATCAGCTATGCCTTGAATAATCGCGTTAACAACCGAATTCTGAAAGCTCGACGTTGAAGCGCGCGCGTCGTCGGAACCCGTGACTTCAACCAAAGCAGCTGGCATGTGGGGGTAAAGAACTTCCAACGCGCCAGTGGGGTCACGAATAGAATCCACCCACAAGCCGTCATTTCCGTTGAGGTCGCGAGTGCCTCCGACAACGGTCTTTAATCGGTTTTTAATGGCAGTAGCCAAGTTCTTGCTGCTTGAACAACGCGAAGCGTCAACCGAACACGAATCGCAAACCGAGGCCTCGCATTGCGGGAGAACTGAACCGGTGTACCCGGGATAGTAAACGAGAGTTACCGTCAATCCCGCGCCCGTTTCCTGATGGTGAATTGAAATCATTAAATCCGCACGAAAAGCATTCGCTTGTTCCACACGGTCTTGCAAAGTTAGGGACGAACCGGTCAATAATCTGGTTTGCGCGCCTTGGCTTTGAAGCTGCCGGGAAAGCAAATTAGCAATTGCAGTGTTCAACGCCTTTTCGCCTGCAGCTCCTTGAGATAAACCCGAAGCGGCTCCGACATGGCCTACATCAATGAAGATGCGCTTGCCGGACAAGCCGCTGGTTGTTCCGCTGGAAGAACCCGTGCCTTGAGCCGGGTTAACGCAACTAGGAATAACGCGTAGTGCTTTCCTGAAAGCAATTCCGTACCTGCCTTTTTGAACGTAACGCGACAACGTTGTTTCCTTGATCGGGTGGCCGGAGTGAATGAACTTGTCGTTACCGACGTAAATGCCCACGTGAGTGTAAGGAGAACCCGACGGGCTTCCATCGTAAGTCTTAAACAACAAAACATCGCCGGGAACCAAGGTTTGAATCAAGCGCGCAACTTCGTCAGAGTGGCTCGGGTCTATGTAAAGGCTGCTGCCCCGTTGTTCCCCGAGATTCTCTATTGAAAGAACTTCAACCGCGCCAAGAGACTGCATGTTCCGGTAAGACTGCATTACTCCATCGCTATAACCGTAGTAATTGCCGTAACCCGCGTCGCGAAACATGCTGGAGATAAAACAAGCGCAAGTATAGCCGCCTAAACCCGCGCGCCCCAAACGACTGCAAACAGAACTCGACACTTCTGTGCCGAGATAACGGCGCGCTTCACTAATCAAGCGCGCTGCATCAGCGGAACAAGACGCGGATTGGGTGTAAGAACCCGGAGGCTGTAACGGCGAGGACGGGCATATGGGAGTGCCTCTCAACGGGTAAACCGCCTTTGTTTTCGTACGCTCGCCAATGTTGTCTCGGCGAAGCGCGTCCGAAGCAAGCGCGTAAATCTCGCCAACTGAAATCGAATAGCGAGAGTCGCAATTCAACTCTCTTGAAATGCGCGCAGCTGCTTCAGCTGGGGATTCCCCGGCATTAATGAAAAACTCCGCGGCTTGAGTTTGCGCAACCCCGGTTTGAATAATAACCGGCTGGAAATCCAGCGCCGGCTGGCCGCCTAAGTCCTGGGCTTGAGCCACGAGTAAAGCCGAGCCTAGAATAACCGCGAGCAAACAAACAAGCACGAAAGCGCGTTCACGCATCAAGAAAAATAACTGCAACACTCAATAAAAAGAAGTCGGTGTAAGGAGTTAAACCAAGTCTCTAGTCCGCCATACCCTAACTTTCTTCTGACTTTGCAGCCGGTTGTCGTTAGACCAAATTCCCGCGTTCAATTTGAGCGCTAAAGCAAAGTAAGGCACGTCGTCCGGGTCCGGCGACACTTCCCGCGCAGCCGCCATAAACGGCAGCAATTCCTCCGTTGGAACAACCGCAATCCGCCGTCTTAATATCCCGAGTAACCGCGTAAAGGCTTCACGCGAACGACCGGTCTTCAGCAGTAATTCTTGTTCGTGCTTTGAAAATTCCTGAAGGACGAAGTCGGGGGAGTACAAATGCAAATCGTCCTTGAAAAGCAGTTCCGCGGTCTTGCTCTCTTTGATTAATACCGCAAATAAAACGTTAGCGTCAACGACCAAATCCAAGTAATTCACTACCCGTTAGCATATCTTTTTGCTAGGGCGGCGTTTACTTTTCTTCCGAGCTTTATTGCATCTCCCGAAGTTAAAGTACTTTCGGAAGACACTTCCTTCAAAAATTCAAGGTCCCTGATTTTCCGGCTGAAGGCCTGGCGGGCTACCTCGCTCCAATTTATTTCAGCGAAGTCATCCATCTTGCTCTTCAAATCAACAGGAACCGAAATAGTAACCGTAACCACTCACTCACCCATAAACAATATTTACACGGCAAATATATAAACTTATTGTTTGCACTATACGCGTCACTTGCGCAGGAAAGCAAGGAAAGCGGAGTGCGACAAGCCGTGAGTAGAAGGCCTGCACCCGCGGTCTCTTCGAACCAGCCAATCTCTTTCAAAAACTTCAAGCGCCTCCGACAATACAAAACCCGCGTCCTCGGCAGCTAAAACAAACGCCTTCAATTGCTCGACATTAGGCAGGTAACCCGCTAAAATCCCGTCTTTCTTCAATGCATTGAAAGCAACGCCGACGAGCTTGTCGGAGCCGCCGCAATCCAGCAGTAAACAATCAACGTCTTTCTCGTCAACTCCTTCGGTAACGTCGCGCAACTTGAATTCCACGCGCGAAGCAAAACCTACTTTCTCCACGTTTTTGCGCGCGATTTCAAGAAACTCTTCGCGATTCTCATAGCTGTAAACCTTGCCGGAATCGCCAACGGAGTTGGCGATAAAAATAGTCATGAATCCGGACCCGCTTCCCGCTTCTACAACGCGGTCGCCGTTGGAAACGCCGGCGTGCGCAATAATAGCCGCAGCGTCGCGAGGGAGAATGACTTGCGGCCCCCTCTTCAATTTGCGTAAGTTAATCAAATCAAACACCCGAGAGCCTCCGGCGAGAATTGAACTCGCGACCTCCTGTTTACAAGAATCGCCGCGCTTTGACGCAACTGCAACAAAACGCTCAGGCGCTATACCACTTAGCTACGGAGGCGTGATAGAATTAGTGAACGCACGTTTTAAAGTTCGTTTTGTTCTCTCAAGCGAACCGCAGCCACGCCTAAAAGCATTAGCGCTATCATTGCGATTACGAGCAAGTTATTCTCAGGCCACGCCGGAAGCACGAGCGAACTAGAACCGGGCTTGGGGTAAGCATCGGCTTTAGGGGGCTCGAACGGGTTTCCTCCGGGAACCGCGTGCGTTGCACCGTCTTGGCCGGTCATGAAATTCATTCCCTGGCTCGCGAAATCAGGGGACATTGGGATATCCCACCCGTTCGCAACACTGATTGCCCCTGTTTGCGGGTTGAAGTACATTCCACCGGCTTCGCCGCGGCCAGCGAGCCAAGTCGCTAAATCGAATTCCTTGTCAGGAGTCTGCAATCCGAAAGCGGGGTTGCCTTGCGCGTCCTTGCCGTAAGTCAACACGATTTGCTTGCCGTCGGCAAGCGGGTAAACGATGTTACCGTTCGCGTCAAGGTACGGCCGCTGGGTAGTACTTAGGGGATAAAACTTAATCTCGCCGGTTTCATTGTCACGGACGTAAAGCCCGGGTACTCCGTTCTCGTCTTCGCCCATCCACGTGGTTACGAGCGGGGTTTCAATGCTTTGGTAACCGTCGGGAGCAACTTGATCAAGCGCGTCTAAAACCGGTTGTGCTTCTGACTCGAAACCCGGCTTGGGTGCGCCGAAATCAAAGTCAAGCAAGTTATCGGGGTTAGCCGGTAGTGAAAGCGGTTGAGTCGGGGTATAAAAATAATCGAAAGGCGAAGTCGCGAGGGAGTTAACAAAAACCCACAAGTTTGACCCGTCGAAATCGATGCGGCCGCTAGCTCCAACTATAGTAACCAAATCTCCGACTGACTGGGTAGCGCCTCCGGTTTCAAGCTCCATAGAACCGTCTCCTTTCAAGTGAAGGAGGGTTCCGGCAATCGAAGCGGAAGTCGGCTGGTCTGCATCAGGCGCGCGCGTCAAGGCGCCGTCGGAAGCAGTGAAGTAAATGCGCGAGCCGTCGAAAGAAGCGTAGCCCTCGCTGGTTTGCACGCCCATTACTTTACCGATGATGTCGCGCATGTTGCCGGCGAAGTCTAAAGGCACTGCGTTTGTTCTCCCGGATATAGTCTTGTGGTTTTCGACAATGCAGTTGCCCGCGGTGCAAGACGGAGACAAATCGAACAACGTGCCGTAGCCGGCAGTGTCAAAAGACATTAGTGTACCGCTGCAGCCAGTCAATTTTACTTCAAAAAACTTGTTGGGAATAAAGTAGCGAGCGTTCTCCTGGTCAATCCAGCGGGCTAAAGCGCGCTTCGCATCGTCATCGGTGTTAAAGCTCGCGACAACGTTGCCAGCCGGGTCAGTAAACTCCATTCCGTTAGCGGTTACGGAAAACTGCCACCCGTTTTCATCGCTTAACGTCTGCCTAAAGCACTTGTCTTCAAGCTGTTGAAACAAGCCGGTGTTCAACATCAAGTTAGACTCTTCAGCATGAATATTATACATTTCCTCTGGTTCAACGTAACCCACTTGGTCGTTAAGCTGGACTTTTAAAGTCAGGATTTCAGGCCGCTGCCTGATGCGCTCGTAATATTGTTCTCGCGCAGTAGCCTGGTCTGATACGACGAACATGGCAACGATGTTGTCTATAAATCCGACTGCTGCCTCCGCTCCTTGCCCTTGCCCCTCGGCAGCTGTCTGGCTCAAGCGCTGCCAGAACAAAATCTTGTGCATTTGGTCTATACATTCAGTCGAGTAAGCAGTACCGCCGTTAGCCGCCTGGATTTGGTGCATCATAAGCCAAAACTGCCCCAAGTCAGCTGCGGCGTTTAAAACAGTTGCGATTATGGGAATCACAGCCCCCACATAAGGCACGAAGGAAAAGCCCCCGTGAACGCCCACTTGCAAAACGCTTTGAAAAGCGGTTAAAAACCAAATTTTGTTTCGAGTGCTGATATAATCACTAAGATACTCGTTTAGTTCACTAGCTTCGCAGTGAACGCGGTATTTCGCGGCTTCGGCAGCATCTAAAGAATAAATCTTGGTTAACGTAAGCATGCCGGCTCCAAAACCCAACAAAGCGCCGTAAGGCCCTGCAACGAGAATACCAAAGCCCGCAGAAGCCGCAAGCGAACCCATGGAATTCAATATATGAGCATTTGCTTTTTGGTCCATTACCGCCGCAGCCGGGAGAATTTCGTTAACCGCAACTGGCAGCGATGTTATTTCGCCGGAACCGCGTTGAACGTAAGAAACGTCTTCCATGTTGGTTGCGTAAGAAACTCCGCTATCCGCCCACTGCATGGTGATATGCCATCTTCCATCGTCTGTAACGTCTATTGTAGTCGAAGACCCCTCGCTTTGCGAATTCAAAGCAGGTTGGTTAATCAGCCTCACTTTGCCGGATGCCCAGATTTCCGGGGGTTTTAAAATATCAATCTTAGTAGAGGAACCCAGCAAGTCGGAAAGCAGATCAGTCAGCTTGAACCCACTTGTCGCATCGCGGAAAGCCGTGGCAACAGGTCGGTTAACCATTAATAAAAGAAACTTATCGCCTTTCGGGTTGTACTCGCCGTCAAACAACTGCGCTTCGGCAACCTCGAACGCAAGCCTCATGGGCCCGAGCCAGCCCATTCCGAAAATCAAGTTAAAGCTAACGCGAAGCGCAGCGGTTTTGCTTATTGATTGAGCCACGCCTTCGGTTGACCTGAACGCAACCATTTGGGTTTCGAATTTCGCCATTGTTGCGCGAGCCGCTTGTTCCGCTTCAGTAGTCTCGGCCAATAAGAGAACTGGCGTCTGGGCTCCGGAAGATATGCCGTAAATTGGACTGCCGGCGGGGGTATATCCAAGGACTGTAGTTGTATCCACTACGGTCGTTGCCCTAGTAAGCCTATCAGAGTACATCTTCGTGAGGTCTTTGTAATGGGTGAGTTTCCCTTCTAAAACCTTTAGCTGGCTAGCAGCCATTTTCGTGGCTACGCCCGACGCTATCCCCATTCCTACTGCGACAGCAAGCTCTGCCCGGGTTGATTTGCCCATTTGAACTGCCCAGCGCTCGAAGAAAGAAGGAATCAAAATGTTTCCCGCGTTCGCAGGCAAACGCACTCCGGCCAAAAACGTGCCTCTGCTTTCGAGGTACTGCTTGACCGTGCTTTCAAAATCAATATCCACTTGCCCTGACGACGGGTTGATGAAAGTCTGTGTCCGGACTGAAAGTCCGGTGCCGTAAGCAATGTTGTGATCCAACAGGCCTTCGTAAGTAACGCGGCCTTGAATCACTAAATCCTTGAAAGAACATTCCTTGTTCAACGGTTGTTGGGCTAACAAAAGCTCTACCGGAACATCGTGGTATTCGCCGTCAGAGCCGGCAATCGGAAGACGGAGTTTATAGTTCGCAAAGTAAGGCAGTTCCGCTTGCGGCGACGAGGATGTTCCAAGCAAACCGGATAAAAATGATTGAATCTCCACCTGGTTTCTACCTTGGGACTGCGCGATTGCAATAACGGTATTGTAAGGAACGCGCACTTCCGTAATTTGCTGGCCGGTTAACGGGTCAACGCGCGGGTTACCCGTAGCCGGGTCAATTGCAATCACGTTTGGAACCGGCTGACCCGTAACCGGATCAACCTGCAACCCGGCTTCAACTGCCAACGCGCTTTTTTGTTCCGGAGTCGTAGCGCCCAGCCAAGCTGCAACATCATCGAAAGGCAAGGGGTTGGCGATGTACGAATTGCCGCCGGCAAACTGGTTAGCGTAAGCTTGAAGTTGAACGGGATCCATTTCGCTTTGTTGGCTTAACGAGCTTTGCGGTTCAAAGCCGCTGCGCGCTTGCAAAGCAGATTGGCTCGCGACCAAGGAATTAATGTCATTGACTCGCATTCTCGAAGCGTAATTAACGAATTCGCGAGCCTGGTCAGCCGGCATTTCCCGAATCGGTTCGCAGCCGTAAGACGATTGCATTGACGCCTTGCTGGGCGTTGAAGGAAGCGCGAACGAGGGCGTGATTGAAACCGTTGAGTGAAAAGAGTAAGGAGATAAAGACGCGGCAGCAGTTGTTTTCGCTTGCGCAACAGTTGGCGCTGCAAAGGAAAAAGGGGCTAGTAACTCCAAGGCTAAGAGAAACACTACTAACAGCGTGAATGCATTGCGCTGCATGAAAGAAAGTAACGCAAAGCGGTTTAAATAACTCTCGTCCGACCGTATTTTCTTTGGCGGACCACCACACCTCTTTTTTTTGTTTAACGTGTTCTTTGGCGAGGCGGCACCTTTCTTTTAAAGAAAGGGGCAGCAAAGGGGTGGTGTTAGGTTTTAATAGTGCCGCGGGGTTATTTTTGCGGAAATGGATTTAGGGTTCGCGGGCGCGATTGTTTACTACGCGTACCTGCTTGTTGGTTCCGCCACTTTAGGCTACCTAGCTTTGCGTTTCACTTACCCGGACATCCGCACTTTCCCGAATGAAAAAAAGCTCGGGGCGTCCGCGATCTTGGGCGCGGTTTTGGTTTTGCTGGCGATTGCGTGCGATTACTTGTTTTTCGGCTGGGAAGCGGTTGCGCAGGCAAACGGCTTCACGACCGTGTTCTTGTTCGTTTTTTTCTTGGCGACGCTAGTTTTGCTCATGCTTTTTTTCACTATGCGGCGGGCGCCGCTCGTGGTCGGCATTAGAAAACCCGCGGGTTACGCCAGTGAAATGCCGAAAATGGAAACGATTGAAAGCGCGAAAAAAACCGCGGCTTCAAAAGGGCCAGCGGTTGAGGAGCAGGCGCCGGTTGAGGAAAAAGTCGATGAAACCGAGTTCCGTGACTTGTTGAAAACGCAGGAAATGGAGTTCGACAAGCATTTGATTGAAATAAGAAGGGAAATAGATGAGATTCACGACGAGATTTCAATGGAAGAGCCGGTTAAGGAATCTCCCAGGGGGGATAAAAAAATGGCTGAACGAAAAAGCGTTCGCGAAAAACTCGAGGAGTTGCGCAAGGCGGGGATAATAGGAATCGAGGAGGAAAAACAAGCTGAAATCGAGATAGACGCCTTAAAAATAAAAGAGCAGGCAAAACCAGTTGAAAAGCCCGTGATGCAGGAGGAAAAGCTTGAGGAGATAGTGCCTGAACTGGAAGACATGCAACAGAATGAAGAACAACCCGAAAAAAGCGAAGCGGAAGAAAAAGCCGAGCAAGCGGTTCAAGAGCTTTTGGAAGACGAGAAAGAGGAAGAGGTTCTTGAAATCAAGCAGCCGATCAAGCCTAAAGGCTGGCTCGATGGCATAACCAGCCTTTTCAAAAAAGATGAGTCTTCAAAAACGTCTGCTGCACTGATTAAGGAGGAAGTTACCGGAAAACCGTCTAAGGAAAAGGTTGAGGCGCGGCAAAAGGAATTGAAAGCCGTGCGAAACACGCAAGACGAAACGATTCTCGGGGATATTTTAGGCGAGCGGTTTACTGAAAGCGAAAAAGAGGAGACTCCTGTAGAGGAAGAAGAACCGCGCCACCGCCATCGCTTGTACGCGGCTGGCGAGCAAGAAGATGGCCCGGCCGAGAAGGACTCGGAATTCGGGGACTTGATTAAAGAGGTTTACCCGGAACTGGAAAGCAAGCCCGATGAAAAAAAGGAAGACAAGCACTTGCGCAGGTACGAACGCACTCAAAGCGGCCAAGGCAAACGGCAAACCGGAGACAACGAGCTCGAAGCGCTGTTAACTCAAATGGATTCGCCTGACAAAACAGGGGCAAGAAAAGAAGCGGTTAAAGGAGGAAAGCCAGCCGACGGCGGGGTATCGATGAAGGACTTGTTCGGTGAAGAAACCGAAGACGGTGAAAAAACTCCGGCGCCCACGGCAGAAGGCGGGATATTCGGGGAATTAAACGCGATTTCCGAAGGCGAAAAGAAAAGCGTATTACCCGGAGAGAAAACCGAATTCATGGAAGTGGAAAAGAAGCCCGGGCGCGGGTGCCCGACTTGCGGAAAGCAAAACGCGCGCATAATCTTCTGTCCGTACTGCGGTAGCGGAATGTGCGCGAACTGTTCCCCGTTAATCAAGCCGAACGAAAGTGGGTTCACTTACGTGTGCCCCAAGTGCCGTGAGGAAGTCGAAGTCAAGAAAGGCGAAAAATAAACTATTCCGCCCAGACGCAAATCGTTAACACGAAATCCTTAAGCAGGCTAGTGTGCGTATTGGTAGCCGCGTCGTATTCTTCAACGGTTACCGCGAACGGAGTGGAAACCGCGAACAAGTTTAATTCCAGGTTAGCTTGAATGTCCGAGCAAGTGGAAGTCGAAGTAAACCAAGGCTGGTTGCGAAGGTAAACGCTGTTTGTCACGGCAAAAGACGGATTAATAACGGATATCCCAACGCTAGGATCCTCCGCAGACCGCACTTCAGCCAAGTACTTGAAACCCGCGTAAGAAATCGGCTGCATCAACTCTTTCAACGCGCAACGCAAAGCAAGGCGGCCGGGGGCAATCGCAACAGTACCGAACTTGTTATCCAACTGATTGTCCGCCAAATCCTTTTTCAGTAAATCGGCCACGGTTATTCCTCGCGGGTACAGCTTGAGATTGTCGCAATCCATTTCTGAGTAAACTCCGCTGCTTGCGTAACGCGGATAATGCAACAGATCAAGCGGGTCTCCGGGATCCCCGGGATAGACAACCGTTGAGCTATCCCCTGGAACTTCCAACAAAGCAACCAACTTAACAATGCCGCCGACACCGGCTTGCCTGTATTCGCTACCCGATACTCCTTGCAGGCTGTTCACGTCAACGTAGTGAATCGCCTTGAAAACGGTCTGCATTTGGTTGAGCTGGAAAGCGGATCGCATTACGCGGTCTTGCTGCGTGCCGAACCCTTGAATGAACGAGAAAATCAACGCTGACGAGAACGCCGCTAGGAGAAGAAACATTATCCCGTCGTAAATCGCAGCTTGTCCCTTTAATGCCAAGTCATCACCGTAAGCAAGCCAACGCCTTTCAAGCTGGGTTCGTGAACGCAATTAGTCGAAATCGGGTAGTTGAAAACAACCGGTTCCTTAGAGACTATTTCCTCTGCTTCAGCGGTTGTCGGCGTTGAAAGCAAATTGGTACAATAGCCAATGCGATTCAACGACTTGAGTGATAAACTGTAAAACGCGGGGTTAAACGACTCTCCGGCAGCATGCCGGTAGAACTCGGGGGAAGTATCATCCGGAGAGTATATCCCCGAACAATCCGTTTCCTCCACGTCTACGAATGCAATGAATTTTACGCCGAAAGTCGTTCCCGCTGTCCTAAGCCGGGAATCGCAAAGCACTTGAAAATCTTCGGTACTCAAAAACCCTTTCTCGGTTAAAACGTAAGAGAGGTCTAACGCCGCCTTTCTTTTCTCCAAATACTCGTTGCGCGCGTCAATCAAGGAAGACGCGTAGTAAACCGTGCTGAAAAACAAGAGAACGCCGGCGATAATAGGGAAAATGCTAGGGATATCATCACCCAAAGGCCCAACAAACGCTTTTCTGTTTTTCATTGTCAACACACTCAGCCCCAATTGCACCTGTCTTGCAGTTCGGCGCTGTCAAAAGACAAGCATGAATCCGGGTTAACCGCGCTGAAGCCGCTGTCGCGGCAGTCCTGCACGAACAAGAACTGCTTGACGTCGAGAGTACCGCCTGCGAAAATATCTATTTTCTGGCGGCATTTAATCAAAATCATGTAAGCTGAACGGTCTTGGCCTATAGATGGCTCGAATGTGATCTGGTAATCCGGCGAGGTCACTATGTTAGAAACGCTGCCTTGAGCTGAAAACTCCACGCCATCGTTGTTTTCCGCTATTTTCTCGGTTAAGGGAATTCTACGGCCAGCGCTGCACTTTGCGTTAGCCGCGTCAACGCTCACCAGCAACGTATCCACTCCACCTACTTCTTTTAGCGTAATTTTTAATTCGTAAACCGCATAGTCACCGGAACCGATTGAAAGCGAAGACGGCAACACGTACACCTTGCGCTCGTCCTCGCTGGGGGAAGTGAGAACCTGTTGAACCAGGCTCGAAACCGAAATCGCGACGCGCTCGGCCTCGAGCTCGCATAACGCGGCTTTCTCGCGGTTCGCGAAAGTAGTCATCAACAACGCCAAGGCGAAAATAAAGAAAACCATGGCAAACTTGGTAAGCATCCATAAAGCTATTTGGCCGCGAGACACGAAACCAGTAAAACGCGCGCTTAAATTAAGCTTTTTGATTTACGAACAATCAGTTAATCTGTTTAGCGCAAAGCTCGATCTTCGCCGTTTGCCCGCTGCCTGTAGAAATGCCTTTAGTCAACGTAATCTCAAACACGCGGCCGGTGCCCCGGCCAAGCGTATTCCAAATCGCGTCGGAAGTAATGCTTGACGACAAATCCGTGTTGCAGTCAGTGCCGTCCGGGCAAGGAACGACCTCGAAGTCAACAACAGGAGTCTCCGGGGTCCCTTGGCAGCTTGAGCTCGGCGCCTGGTGAATGTCAACGTCCCCTGACAATTCAACGCAAGCAATAGCATCGGTAATCGGAACCAGAATTTTGTTGGTTCCTTCACCGACGTAAGTAACCGGGCGAATCTGCCAGCAACCGCCGTAATGCGACGGGCATAACCGGCAAAGATTCGGGTCGTTAAACCGGACGAATTGAATTCCTTCAACCCGCGCTTCAGGGCAAGACGGCATTACAAAGTCAACGGTTTTCCTGGTTGGCGGGGAAGCGAGGGAAACGTCTTGCATCGCTGCCTGTAGTTTATTGACTTCCGTCTTCAAAGTAGAAATGCACTGGCCGGTCTGGGTCTGTTGAAAAACGAAGAACGCAAGAGACATGCTTAAGGCAAGGATTATAACCGCGACAAACAATTCGACTGGGGCTTCCATCTGCGCTTTCAATTCAACGCCCCCAACGGCTTCGAATCAAGGTAATCGCAAACAAGCCGTAGATAGCGGCTTTCCTTGCTTCCGCCAAATTCTCTGCCGAAGACTCGCCCGCGCTCTTGAACAACGGCTTGATGAACGTCACTATCAAAATCAGGGCTATGGCTATTACTAGCACCAAGTAGATCGGCGTCCAGTTCGTGTCTCCCTTGCGCGCGCTCATTCAATTAAAAGAAAAGAAAAAGAGAATAAAAGATTATGCTAAGGCCCGGTCAAATCGCATTCTGCCTCAGCCCCTAAAGAGGTAGCCTCGATTTGAGACCCTACAACGACTTTGTAATCGACTCCGTCCTTACTGCAAACCGCGATTACCGCGTTAATTTTTGAGTTAACTACTATTTTTTGGTCAGTAATCTCTAAAGGGCCATCGCCTTCGCACAAGTCCGGGTCTTGGCAAAAGAACTTGACTTTAAGCGGTGAAATAGCGGCTTCGCCCACAGCGTCTTTCTGGTAGATTCTATCGCCTGCGCTGAACTCGACTTTGTCCTTGATTTCAAGGCCGCTGCCGCGCTGGCTGACTTTCTTCATCAAATCAGGCATAACCGTCTTGGCGTTCGCGCCGAAGGTTCCGATTCCGCCGATGAAACCCAGCAGAATGCCGAGAATCGCAACTGCCACGATAACCGAGATAACCAGCATCATTGTCTCGAACGCTTGTCCACGTCTCATTCTCACGCCAACCATAAACAACAACCTCCTGCTTGCATTACTCCAACCCGCTTTTAAAACCTTAGTAAGCCGAGGGGGACACCATTGCGATGGTTCGAGGCAAACTAAAGGTTTGTCACGTGCTACAAATCCTCGGGATTTGTACGCATCCCCGGCGCTTACGCACACAAAGCAGAGCTTTGTGGCGCCCTCGGACGCTTCGCATCCTACGGGTTCCGCCGACCCCTTCCCTCAACCGGCACCAACCACCGTGCTCGCGAAGTACACGACCAAACTGAACAAAATTGCGGCAATCGGCAGGGTCTTGCCGATGCTCGTGAACGTGTGCAGCTTGTTGTTCGTGTCCTCGACTTGCGAGTTGAAGTAAGTCAAAAGAGCAACGACTTCGATAACGTAAATCCCCATGATTAAAACGAAAGTCGCGGGGTCCGCCGTAGTCGATTTCCCGCTCGAGCAAAACGCGCTCATCATCTCGGAGCCGGGAACGT
>JAZDMM010000016.1:0-7778 GCA_043800965.1 Microcaldota archaeon
GACTTGTTCACTTACGATTCGGTTCACGGCAGGTGGCCGGGGAAAGTCAAGATCAACGGCCCGCACTCTTTCACGGTTGACGGAACCGAAATCCATACTCTCGAAGAGCGTGACCCGTCGAAACTCCCGTGGAAGAAACTCGATGTTGACTTGGTTTTCGACTGCACCGGTGTTTTCCGGACCAAGGAAAAGTTACAGCCGCATATTGACGCCGGCGCCGGAAAAGTATTGTTGAGCGCCCCGCCTAAAGACGACATGAAGCAGTTCGTTAAAGGAATCAATGACGACCACTATCAAGGCGAGGAAATCGTTTCAATGGCGTCTTGCACCACGAACTGTCTTGCGCCCATGGTTAAAGTTCTACTCGACGACTTTGGCTTCAAGCGCGGTTTCATGACTACTGTTCACGCTTACACTAATGACCAAGTGGTTCTCGATTCAAGCCACAAGGACTTGAGGCGCGCGAGGGCGGCGGCTGTTAATATTGTGCCGACTACTACCGGCGCAACCAAGGCAACCGGTGTCGTGATTCCGGAAGTGAAAGGCAAGATTACCGGGATGTGCTTGCGCGTGCCTGTTGCCGACGGCTCGATCACCGACTTAACCGCAGAGCTCGGAAAGCAGGTTACGGTTGACGACTTGAACAACGCGTTCAGGAAAGCCGCGGCAGGCCATTTCAAAGGTATAATAGAGTACACGCAAGACCCGATTGTTTCAAGCGACATAATCGGTAACGAGCACTCGTGCATTTTAGACGGGCAAGCCACGATGGTTCTAGGCGACAAAAGCGATTTCGTTAAGGTATTGGGCTGGTACGATAACGAGTGGGGATACAGCGTTCGCATGCTTGAATTCGCAGACCTAATGTTACGGAAGTGATGTTGAAATGCCTGAATTCAAGACGATGGATGATTTTGACCCATCAGGGAAAGTAGTCCTGTTGCGCGTTGACGTGAACGCGCCTTTTGACGAAGCAACCGGGAAAATAGGCGACAGCGGGCGCTTCGCCGCTCACGCGCAAACCATAAAGGAGCTCGCGAACAAGAAGGCGCGCGTAATTGTTCTCGCGCACCAAAGCCGCGTCGGGAAAAAAGACTTCACTAACTTGCGGCAGCACGCTGATTGGCTGTCCAAGCACTCGAGGAAGAAAGTCAGGTACGTTCCCGCGGTTTACGGCGAGTACGTTGAAAAAGCGGTTGAGAAACTAAAGCCCGGCAAGATAATCCTGCTGGAGAACGTGCGCATGCTCGCAGAGGAAGACTTGCAGGAACCCCCGGCAAAGCTCGGGAAACTGCTTTTCGTGAAAGAGCTCAGCAAACTCGCTGATTTTTACGTGAACGATGCGTTCAGTGCAGCGCACCGCGCGCAAACTTCTTTAGTGGGTTTTCCGGAAGTATTGCCGAGTTACGCCGGGCGCGTGATGCAAAGCGAGTTCGAGGCAGTAAGCAAGGCAATTGACGGCATGGACCGGCCTTCGGTTTACGTTCTCGGCGGCGCAAAACCCGATGACTGCATTGACTTGATGAAATACGCGTTAAGCAACGGGAAAGTCGATTACGTTTTGGTTAGCGGGGTAATCGGCGAGTTGTGCTTGATTGCAGCTGGCAAGGATTTCGGCGCGAAAAAACAATGGCTCGAGGAACAAAAGTATCTTGAACGCATTGGCGAAATCAAGGAGCTTGTGCAAGCGCACGGCGAGAAAGTAATCCTGCCGATTGACTTCGCGGTCAAGGACAAGGACGGCTTTCGCATTGAAGTGCCGTTAAGCGATTTGCCTGCAACCGGCGGGCAATCGTTTGATATCGGCCGTGAAACCGCGAAATTATTCGCGAATTACATCAAGCAAGCGCGCACGATTTACTTCAAGGGCCCGGTTGGAAAGTACGAAGACCCGGTTTTCGAATTAGGGACGAAAACGATTCTCCAGGCAATTCAAAACACGCCCGCGTTCACCATTATGGGCGGCGGCCACTCGCTTGACGCAATCGAAAAGTTCGGGGTCAACAAAAAGAAAATCTCGCACATCTCGATTGCGGGGGGTGCGGTGATTGCAATGCTATCCGGCCAAGCGCTTCCGTCGATCGAGGCATTGAAAAACGCTGCTAACCGCTGAAGCTCGGTAGTTGAATGCTGTTTCTTTTGGCGGCGCAGCACCTTTTCTTTCTAAAGAAAAGGGGCGGCAGCGTTGAAGAACGCTGCTAACCGCTAGTTGTATAACTTCAAAAAAAGAGCCGGGACGAGCGTTTTAAAAAAACAAACGGTAACGCGCGTCTCGAAAAAGAATTACTATTGAATTCTTCTGTAAACAGAATCTTCTCTAGTAACGTCCCCTGCCGCCGCCGCCACCGAAGCGTCCGCCGCCGCCACCACTGCTGCGGGGCTTCCTGTGTTTTTGGAAGCAGTCCCTGCAGTAAACGGGCCTGCCATCGGTCGGCTTGAAAGGCACTTCGCACTCTTGCCCGCAATCCGAGCAAACTGCTTTGTGCATTTCCCTGTTCGGAGCTTGAGAGCGTCCGCCCTGGCTACCTGAGTCGCCGCTTGAATCGTCGTCCCCGTAGTCGTTGTTGTCTTCAAAATTCATTTCCTTTATTCACTTCCTATATTTATTTTCGCACTATTTACTTAAAATCAGTGCTGTTTTTACTTAATGGTTTGGACGGTTCTGGTTTATAAACTTGTGCATTAGCCCAACAAATGTCGATAGCGTATTTTGCCGTTTCAAGCCGTTTGGAAGGCGTTTTTGCAGGAAAACGTTTATATAGAATCGGCGCCTATTCATATTGTTTTCTTTTAGTTTGTTTAGTTTGAAGCATTCAAAAAAGGGTTTTCGATTTGAGAGTAGTAAAGATTCCAGTCAAGCGGCTTTCAGCTTTCAAGAAGTGCATGGGCCGCATTGCCGTTGAAGGCGGGGTTGAGCTGAAAGTCAATGACGAAAGCAATGCCGTGATCGACGGCGAAGGCGGTAGCGAGTGGATTGCCGAGCAAGTAGTGCGGGCAATTGCTTCCGGCTTCGATTACCGCGTTGCGAGCAAGATGTTTAACGACGAGTATTACCTTGAGGAAGTCGATTTACAGCTTGCGTTAAACCGGAACGAGAACTCGATCAAGCGGTATAAGGCGCGCATCATCGGCACGCAAGGCAAGGCAAAGAAGACGATTGCGGAATTAAGCGGCGCGTTTCTCTCGATTTACGGCGACAAGGTATTTATTCTAGGAAAGTTTGAAGAAGTGAGGCTCGCGAAGGAAGCGGTAATCCGTCTGCTTGAAGGCCGCGAGCACGCGGGCGTTTATTACTTCCTCGAGAAGTCGAATGCTAAGAGTGATTTGATTGGCTGAAGAGAAAGTTATTGAGGATAATGTTGTTGCCGCGATCGAGCGCGATTTCAAGGAGTATTCAGTAGCCGAGTTCTTCAAGAAAAACAGGCAAATGCTCGGTTATTCCGGGAAAGTGCGCTCGCTCACGACTATTATTCACGAGTACGTCACGAATTCGCTTGATGCTTGCGAGGATGCGAAGATTCTCCCTGAGATTTCGGTTGAAGTCCGGGACTTGCCTAACGGCCACGTCAAGGTAATCGTTCAAGACAATGGAACGGGCCTGCCGAAAAGCAAAGTCGGTCAAGCGCTTGGCCAACTGCTGGCGGGAACGAAGTTCCACCAGAGAATGCAGAAGCGCGGCCAGCAGGGAATTGGCGCTGCTTACGCAACGTTATTTGCTCAAATCACTACCGGCAAGCCCACGAAAGTTAAGACGGGTACCGGGAATTACAAGGTGTTTGAGGCGGAAGTCAGCATTGACGTCAAGAAGAACGTTCCTGTTTTGGATAATGTTGCCGAGTCCTCGGGTTCGTTCAAGGGGCTTCGCATTGAAGCGGAATTCGCGGAAGTCACTTTCAACCGCAGCGAGTACGGGGTTTACGAGTACCTGCGCCGCACTGCCCTCGCGAACCCGCACGCGCAGCTTACGTTAATAGAGCCGAACAAGGAAATCACTGTTTTCCCGCGCGCTTCAAAAGAGATTCCGAAGAAGCCGGGTAACATCCTGCCTCACCCGCTCGGAATAACCACGAGCGACTTGATGGACATGGCGGGTAGTTCTACGGCGCGAAAGATTTCGTCTTTCCTAACCGGCGAGTTCAGCCGTTTCAGCAGCGACAAGGTAAAGGAAATCGACGCGCTCGTTAATTCCGGAACCGAGAAAATAATCGATTTCAACAAGCACCCGGGCACGCTGCAGTGGAATCAAGCCGAGGAATTGATTAAGGCGTTTCAGAAAGTCAAGTGGATTGCGCCGGAAATGAGCAGCTTGCAGCCCATTGGGGAAAAGCAAATTGAAATTTCCTTGAAGAACTTGCTGGAGCCCGAGTTTTTGAGCGTTCGCGAGCGCAGGCCCCGCGTTTTCCGCGGAGGAATTCCGTTCCTCGTCGAATGCGGAATCGCTTACGGCGGCAAAGCAGGCTCTAAGACCGGGAGCACGACCGGCGAAGTATTACGCTTCTCGAATCGCGTGCCTTTATTGTTTGACGCCGGTAATTGCGCGATTACTGAAGCGGTCAAGACTGTTGATTGGAATAGATATCACTTGAAGGACTTGGAGAACCAGCCCGTCACGCTTTTCGTTAATTTCGTGAGTGTTTACGTTCCTTACACCGGCGCAGGCAAGCTCGCCATCAGCGCCGAGGAGGAAATAGTCCAGGAAATCAGGCAAGGCCTCATGGATGCGGCGCGCGAAGTCTCGGGTTTCCTCGGCGGGTTAAAACGCGCGGAAGACCAGGAAAAGCGGAGGCAGGTTTTCTTCAAGTACATTGGCGAGGTTTCGGAATCGCTTCACGACTTGACAGGCAAGCCGATTGTCGAAATTCAAGAGAAATTAAGGAAGATTGCGAAAGCGCGCACCGAGATACTGTTGAACGGCGGGGACCAGGAAGACGAGACCGACGTGCAGCTCAAGGAAATGGAAGAAGAAGCCGAGAAGGCGATTCAGGAAGAAGGTTGATGATTTATGGCCAAGAAAGAAATGCCGAAGCAGGACGCGGAAATCTACGATAAAATAGAAACCGTAGGCAACTCGCTGCTTAGCGAAATCGACAAGAACGAGAACCCGCACTTGAGCATTCCCATTCGCGGCCGCGGCAACGTATTTTTCGACGAGAAAACCAAGAAAATCGTTCTCGGCGACAAGGTTGCGCAGCGCTACTTGTTCAACGTTTCGCACGCACGCAGCTTCATGCAAACCATGCTCGTCGCGTCTTACGTCAAAAAAGACTTGCTTGAAAACAACTTGACCGCGACGCTTCGAGACTTGTATTACGCCAAGAAACGCACGATCAAAGGCACTAAGGAAGACACGATTGACGAGCAGAAAGAAAGCGACATGGCCATCGTGGACTTTGAAGTTTCTTTAGACACTTTCCGCGAGCGCTTGCATCTTCGAGCGGAACCAAAAGGCCGCATGGCCGGTGATTTGGTTGTCATGGACCGCGTGCGCGACAAGGTGGATAGGATTGACTTGTCGAGAATGGGTTCAGGCGGCTGGGCGGTTCCATCCATCGTCGAGCAAATCGAGTTCAAGGACGTGGGCGTGGAATACGTTCTGGTGGCAGAGAAAAACGCCATATTCGACAGGTTGAATGAAGACGGTTACTGGCAGGCGAACAAGTGCTTGTTGATGACTACCGCGGGCCAGGCCGCGCGCGGAGCGAGGCGGTTGTTGCAACGTCTTTCAAGCGAACTCAAGCTCCCGATTTACTGCTTGAGTGTGGATGCTGGCGAGCCTGTTTTAATCATGGGTGAAGACGGGTTGCTTAGACATCAAAGAATCGGAGAGTATGCTAATACCCTCATGAGTGCATATGGGCTGCTGAACGAGGGTTATTACGAAAGGTGCATTTCTTGCGATCAAGCATTTCAAATTACTTCAAACTTTTCCGCTTCGCCGGGGGCAATAACTCAAGTGATACGGCACCCCGTATCCGAAGATCTATTTGAAATAGTCGCAGAGGGCGGCGCTTCTTGCAGGGTCACGAAGTCTCACAGTCTTATGGTATTTGATGCGGTTTCCTACTCAATTCAACCGCGGCAAACCTCCATGTTACGGCAAGGAAATTATCTAGTTTCTCCTTCCATTGTTCCAAATCCCCCGGGTTTGGATCGTATTGATTGGGTGGAGTTGATAAAGAAGTCTAACAACAAGTTGCTTGCTTCAATCGAATACACTCCCAAATCAATTCGGCTGAGACGATCTAGATTCCTTTTGAAGCGTATGGCATACCTTGATAAAAGCTTCTGTAGGCTGCTTGGCTACTACGCTTCTGAGGGATCCACCTCAGATGATGGAGTGGTGTTAACTTTCGGTCCTCATGAACAGTCTCTTGTTAACGATGCGGTACAATGCGCTAAAACCGCTTTAGGACTGCCTACGGTGGCGGTTCATTACCGTAAAGACGCAATTCGTGTAACGTTTGGCGGCAAACTCGCTTCAAAATTATTCGCTTTTATTTTGGCATGTGGCACAAAAGCTTGCAATAAAAGCGCTCCGGACGCTATCTTTAACGCGCCTTCATCTTCTAAAAAAGAGTTTCTCCGAGGGTGTTTTATGGGAGACGGCTGTGCAACAATAAAAAAAGGTAGCGCGCGCATTAAACTTACAACTACCAGCCGGAAGCTTGCTGCAGACGTAACCTTGTTGATAAGACAGCTGGGAGGCATTAGTTCAACCAAGAGATATGCCGCTTCAAGCGAACGTTACTCCGAGTATTATGCTGTTTTTATTTCGGATAAGCATACGCTCTCCTTATTCGACGACTTGACTTTTGCGTTGGCAGAGAAACTAGGTTTGGGAAAAGAATTTTCGGAATATTTTAAAGACAACAAACGCTTGCGGGTAAGCAAGTTTTATGGGGTTCCCAAAGAGTTAGTGGCGCCTTTGGCTGACGCGATAAGAAAACTAGGAGGAACGGGTATAGGACGGTTGCTGGAATCCAGCCCCGAGAAAGTCATGTTTCACAAACTACGGCCTATTTTGAATAAAGTCAGTTTTGAACTCGGAAAAGGCCGGAAAGCCAACGCGGTGGTTTGTGCGTTACCCCGGTTACCGCAGGAACCAGGCGTTAGTTTAAGTGACTTATCTCTCCGTCTCGGCATCAACAAACAAACCGTTAATTCTTGTTTAAGGAGACTCGCGCGGGAGGGTTGTGCGATCAAAGTCATTGTCGATGGAAAAAAACCTCTCTGGTGGCGCGGCAAAAGGAATTTTGTCGAGCCCATGGAAGTAGCTGGGATAGCTTCGCTAAAGGAAATAGTTGAGAACGAGCTTTTAGTTTTGCCGGTTAAAGAAATAAAACGAATTAAACCTACCAACGGTTTCGTTTATGACTTAGAAGTTCTTCCTTCGCATACCTTCTTATGCGGCATCGGAAGTTTATGTGCTCATAATACGGATGCGGATCCTTATGGATGGTATATATATTCGACCATGAAGTACGGTTCAATGGCTTTAGCCCATGAGAGCGACCGGTTGGGCTGCAAGGAAATGAAGTTCATAGGCATGAGCATCAGCGACATCGAGCACTACAAGCTGGATGCGGTTACGATCAAGGCTAAGGAAGTAGACATAAAGCGCGCTAACGAAATCAAGGAGTACGACTGGTTCAAGACGAAGGAGTGGCAGAACGAAATCCGCAAGTTCCTTGACAAGAAAATCAAGGCCGAGATTCAAGCCTTGTCGAGCAAGAACCTGCAGTACATCTCGAAGACGTACCTGCCGGATAAAATCAACG
>JAZDMM010000028.1:0-6038 GCA_043800965.1 Microcaldota archaeon
GACTACCCTGACACAGCGCCTAGATGAGCTCTCCCAGCGCCTGGACCTGGGCCTTGGGAGGACCGCCGAGCGCCGGGACTTGCTGCTTGCGACCCTTGGAGAGAAACTGCACTCTCTCTCCCCCCTGGCAGTGCTGGAACGGGGCTACTCCGTGACCATGCACGGCGACGTCCGCCGGGTGGTGCGGGAGGCGGGGGAGGTTCGTCCCGGGGAGGAGATCCACACCCGGCTCTCGCGGGGCAGCATCCGTTCTCGGGTGATCGAGGTCCGAACGGATAGGCATCGATGAAGGTTCGAGGCCTGAGGTCGGAGGTCATGGATTGAGGTGCATCGGGAATCCGCACGTTGGGCGATTGACCCTGGCAACGATCTCGGTGTGTCTGCTCGCCGGGGGGATGGCCCTTCTGCCAGCGAGTTGCACCCGCGCGCGTCCGCAGGACCGCGTTCGCCTCAAGTTCATGATCTGGGGCGATAACGAGGAAACCGCCAAGGCAATAGCAAAACAAGTCGGGATTACTACGGTTTTCGCGCGCGTTTTGCCTCAAGACAAGGAAAAACACGTCAAGAACTTGCAGAAAAAAGGATTCAAAGTTGCTATGGTTGGAGACGGCATTAATGATTCACCGGCTCTAGCGCAAGCGGACGTGGGAATCGCAATCGGGTCCGGCACCGACATTGCCATTGAAACCGGGGAAGTTATTTTGGTTAAGAACGATTTGCGCGACGTTGCAAAGGCGATTCGGTTGAGCGAGCTAACGCTTGGAAAAATAAAGCAAAACCTGGGTTGGGCTTTTGTGTTTAACGTTACCGCGATACCTCTTGCCGCGGGCTTGCTTTACCCGTTCACCGGCTTGCTTCTCTCTCCGATGATTGCAGGCGCTGCAATGGCTTTTAGTTCGGTTTCGGTTGTAACTAACTCGCTTTTGCTGAAAACCAAGCGGCTTTGACAGGGAAATAAATTAATACTCTCGGCCCATTAAACGTTGGGTGGGTTGCATGGAGAAAAGAGAATTAGCACTGCTTTTACACACGGTCGGCGCAATCAAATTCGGCGAGTTCACGCTCAAGTCGGGGTCGAAGTCTCCGGTTTACATTGATTTACGGATACTTATTTCAGCGCCGGAAACATTGAGGAAAGTCGCGATCTCGTTAAACCAGGCCGCTCACGATATTTCTTTCGACCGATTGTGCGGCATTCCTTACGCTGCTCTCCCGATTGGAGTTGCAATGTCACTTGAATCCGGCGTTCCGCTGGTTTACGCGCGCAAGGAAACCAAAGCGTATGGCACAAACAAGCCAATTGAAGGCGTTCACAAGGCAGGCGAAACCGTGTTAATGGTTGATGACGTCATTACAAACGCTGACAGCAAGTTCGAGGCTGCGAAGCCGCTTCAAGATGCGGGACTGATTATCAGGGATTTCCTCGTCCTCGTAGACCGCGAGCAAGGCGGGAGGGACAAACTCGAGAAAGCCGGCTATAAGCTGCACGCGCTTTTCACCATGACCGAATTAACCGACTTTTTATTGGACGGGAGAGCAATCGACTCTGAAATGCGGGATAAAGTCCTAGCTTATATCTTGGAAAACCAGGTGATTTGAATTGAAGCCTTATGATTACCTTAAGTCTTACGAGGAAAACTACGATAACGGGCCTTTTTTTGAATTAACCGAAGAAGCACGATTGAAGCTAAGCGAAATGCCTTCGCTTCCGAAAAAAGATTTGCTTGGTTTTTCCCTTAATTCAACAGTCGGCATTGCAGCAGGGCCGTTGTTAAACTCGAATTGGATTAAATTCTACGCGGAAATGGGTTTTGACTTGCTTACTTACAAAACCGTGCGCAACGTGGAGCGCGCTTGCCACCCGTGGCCTAATGCAATGATTATTCACCCCGATCATTTCTTGACTGCTAGCGACATCAAGCAATCAATTACCGCGGATACCGTAGAGCCCGAGGACTTGAGCCAGCTTTCAATTACCAACTCGTATGGAATGCCGTCGAAAGCACCGGATGAATGGATGGATGATGTTAAGCAGGCAAATTCTTACTTGAAAGACGGCCAGCTCATGGTAGTCAGCGTTGTCGGAACCCCGGGCAACAAAGGCGAGGGATTGAATGCGCTGGCTGAAGATTACGCGGAAACCGCGGCGAAAGCGGTTGAAGCAGGAGCCAAAGCAATCGAAGTCAATTTCTCGTGCCCTAATGTCAAAGGCAGTGAAGGCGGAATCTTTCAGTCGCCGGAAGCATCCGGTAAAATCGCTGAGAAAACGCGCGAGGCAATAGGCGACAATACTAAATTGCTGGTTAAGCTTGGTTTTTATCCGGATAAAGCTCAAGCAGATTCCGTCATTACCGCAATCGCGCCTAATGTCGATGCCGCGGTTGCAATCAACACCATGCCAATGAAGGTTTACGACAAGGACGGCAACCAAGCGCTTCCCGGCGAAGGCCGGCTGGTAAGCGGCATTTGCGGTAACACCATTCGAAAAGCTGCATTGGAAACAGTGAAGAACATTAAACAGATTATTGACGCGCGCGGCTTAGACCTGTCACTGGTCGGGGTAGGCGGAATCATGTCGCCGGATCATGCGCTCGAATACTACGACGCGGGCGTGGACGCTATTGAAATGGCTACGTCAATAATGTGGAACCCGTTCATGGCCCTCGAAATCAAGAAAGCCCTAGCCGAACGCTAATACTGAACCAACTGGAAAACGTCGTACTTCTTGAGCTTGTCTATGCCGCTCAAGTCAGACAAGCCGATCAAGAAACACATTCCAACCACGACCCCGCCGATTTTCTCCACCAACGCTGCTGTTGCGGCTGCTGTTCCACCAGTTGCAAGCAAGTCGTCTACAATCAACACGCGGTCGCCGTCCTTGAACGCGTCCGCATGCATTTCAACGCAGTCGGTACCGTATTCCAGAGTGTACTCGACATCCACTTTCTCGCCCGGTAATTTACCGCGCTTTCTCACCGGAACAAAGCCAACGCCGAGCTGGTGCGCGATTACTGCACCGAAGATGAATCCACGGGATTCGATTCCGACAACCGCGTCAACGTTTTTAGTGCGGCCGTACTCGGTCATTTTAGCAACTGCGTAGTTGAACGCGCGCGCATCTTGCAACAGCGTTGTTATGTCGCGAAACATGATGCCTTTCTTGGGAAAGTCCGGGATGTTTCTGATTTTTTCTTTCAAATCCATATCGCAACCACCTTAAACGTCTAAAAGCACGCGGATAACCCACTTGTTTTCCTCGTGCGTGACCTTGCATTCGTGAAAAGTAACTGCTTTGACGTGAGTCAAGCCGAGTTCCGGAGAATACGGCGAACCAACTGCTTCGGCCTCGACTTCGAAACCGTCTTCGACTTCGCTGAAGCGCGTGACTTTCAGCGCCTTCCAAAAAACTTCCTTGATTTCCTGTTGCACTAAAAGCTCGGTCAGCAATCCGACGAGCAGTTGCGGCATCCCCCGCGCCTTGAATTTCAGCTTGATTTTCTCGCTGCGCTTGAGCTCGGCAGTCTTAGCCACAGTATCGAACATTGCTTGAGCTGCGCTCTCGAGCGCTTTTTCAAACGACTTTCCAGTGGCTTCGATTAAAACGTCCGCCTTGTGCTCTAAATACCGATAAGCCAACCTATAGCCCCCCACCCAAAACCATTAAGTAATATCAAAACGAAATAAAAACCTGTTTGAACCGATTGAGAGAAGGTGATTGTTGATGATGCCTGGAATGAACCCGAAGCAAATGGCTTCCTTAATGAAGCAAATGGGCATTGAAAGCACTGAAATGGATTGTTCGCGCGTAGTGTTCGAGAAAGCTGACGGGAGCAAGACGGTTGTCGAGAACCCTGCGGTAACCAAAATAGAGATGAAGGGCCAAGTTACGTTTCAAGTAATGGGCGAAGCCAAGGAAGAACTGACTCAAGAAACGGCTAAAGGCGATGTCGAGATAATCATGGAGCAAACCGGCGCGCCCAAGGAAGCCGCGGAGAAAGCCTTTGCTGACGCGGAAGGCAACTTGGCTGAAGCGATAACTCTCCTGCAGGAAAAGAAAAAATAAGCTTATAATCCGAGCGCGTAAACCGCCATGTTTCTAACCGTTTCAGGCACGTTGTCGAGTGCTTTAACTTCGTCTAAAGTAAACCACTTCAAGTCAGTGCTTTCCTTGTTCTTGGTAACTTCCGGGTCATCGACTGTGCCCAGGTAATATGCGCAATAGTGATCGTGGTCTCCAACGTTGTGCACATTGGCGTGAAAAGGAACCGCGTGCCTGAGTTCCGTGTCATTAATTGTGCTGTATTGACTGAATTTAAAGTCCAAGCCGCATTCTTCCTTTACTTCCCTTAAAACCGCTTGGTCAGGCGTTTCATTAGCGTCAACATGCCCGCCTGGAAAAAGCCATTTATTCAATTTCGTATGACGCAATAACAGGATTTTGTTATTGAAAGAGATGCATGCGCCTACGGTTAAATCAAGCTTGCCCACGTAAACACCTGGTCTTACTGGTTAGGGTATTCTTCCAGCTCGTCGTTTAAGACAACAAGCTCAACGCCCGCATCCTTAAAGAAATCGCGCGTCAAGTGCGCGCCGTGGTATTTTTTCTCGCAAACCACTCTCTTTATTCCAGCATTGATTATTGCCTTGGCGCAGTCAAGGCAAGGCTCCATCTTGCAGTAAAGCGTTGCGCCTTCAACTGCAACTCCGTAACGCGCAGCTTGCACTATCGCATTCATTTCGGCATGGGTTGTGCGCACGCAGTGCTGGTGCGTGCCGCCCTTGTCGTCGTAAACCTTTTTCATCAAGTGCCCGGCTTCGTCACAATGAGGCAAACCGGATGGAGCGCCGACGTAACCCGTGGCAAGAATCCGGTTGTTCCTTGCCAGAACCGCGCCGGACATGCCGCGGTCGCAAGTGCCGCGAGCAGCAATAGCCCTGGTTATTTGAATGAAATACTCGTCCCAAGACGGCCTAGCCATGAGAAATCAATCCTTTGCCGGGTAGTACGCGTACCCCAAAGCCAGTAAAACCAAGCCCGCAACCACATCCATTAAAACCGTGTTGAATACCGCGCTCACAGCGCTGTTAGACGTTTCGGTTAAGGCACTCAACTGGCTTTCGTATTGCTGCAGGTACTGCTGGACTTCCAACTCAGTAGCGCCTGCCGCACGCAACTGGCTTTCAATATCCGCGGTATCAGTTGCACCCAGTGCCTGCTGCATCGTGGCTTGAACAGTCAAATACTGGTTAAACTGGTACGCCGCCAGGAACAACAGTAAAACGCCGAGGTAAAACACGGATTTAGCAACTAATTTAGTCTTCATTCAAACCACCTATCTTTTCTTTTTACGCTTTCCCGACTCCTTTTGAACCAGGCGCTCGAATTCCCTAATCAGTCTCCGCAACGCATCGTACATGTCTAGGCCTTCAGCCTTGGAATGCACTTCAAATCCCTTGGCCTTCAAAATGCCTTTTAGTTCGTAATGCGTCTTGCGGCCCGCCTTCAGCCTGCTTTTAACGTGAAGCGAAATTCCCTCGATGTCACCCATAAACCGGCTGAACTTTCGTAAAGCGTTTTGAAACTCGCTTTCAATGGAAGTCTTGAATACCTCATCGCCTTTCGACAATCCGGATATTTCAACGAAAAACTGCTGGTCGCGCTTCAGCAAGCGGCGCCAGAAATCCTTGACTTTTCTTCTAATCAACGAAACCACCAATCCACAGCCAAATGCTTACAACGACATGGTTTAAAACGCTTAACTAACAAACCAGGGAAGTGCATTCAATAAAAGCAAAAACAACGTCACTCCACCGGCAAAAAGGAAAACCGCGTTCGCCGCGCGAACCCCGTACCGCGCGTTGACCTCGTCGAAAATAACGCGGTGGCCGTCGGTAATAAACATGGGGAGTAAATTAACTATTGCGAGAATCAAGTTCAGCGTGTACGTCCACGCGAATACCACTACGAGAAACGCCAGCAGCGCGTTCAACCATTCAAAACCGGGAACCACGCTATCCTTGAACGATAAAGCCGGCGA
>JAZDMM010000061.1:0-12168 GCA_043800965.1 Microcaldota archaeon
AATCCGTAGGGTCGTCAAGCCGGTGCAGAATTTGGTCGGGAGTAGAAACGCCGAGGCCGTTTATCGTTAGGGCTGCCGCGTGGTTCTTGAAGGATAACTCCAACGGCGTGGTTTGAACTACGGTTGTTGCTTGGCAAGTGCACGCCAAAAGCAAGAGCAGCAAAACAGTGCTTTTCCACGTCATGATTTACTCTTGAAGGCGAGAGTTAAAAAACAATGCGGGAGTAATCAAACCATAACCTTCACAGAGGCGCTTTACGGGTTTGAAACTATCTTTTTTGGGCGGCAGCCGGGAAATCGGAAAAAGCTGTGTACTAGCTCAAGCAGGCGAAGTCAAGCTGCTGCTTGACTCGGGCATGAAGATTCACGACCACAACGAGCCCCCGCAATTCAAGAAATACAATTACGACGCGGCAATAGTCACGCACGCGCACTTGGACCACTCCGGCTCCCTTCCGGTTGCGAATAGAATCAGGAATATTCCATGGTTCGCTTCGTTCCCAACTGTCCCGTTAGTGGAATTGCTTTTGGCGGACGCTGAGAAAGTGGCGATTGCAAGGAAAAACAAGCCGCCGTTCACGCGCAGGGAATTAAAGCGAACAATGCAGAAGGCGAACGCGCTCGCGTACAATCAAGAGTACGAATTCTACGACGGCACGAATTTCGAGCTGTTCGACGCGGGCCACATAGTCGGCAGCAGCCAAGTTCTCGTCAGGGACGACTCGACTTTGTTGTATTCCGGCGACTTCAAGCTAAAGCCATCGAGAATGCACGGTGGCGCGGTTGTGCCGCGCGAGCAAGTGGATTACCTGGTTATGGAAAGCACTTACGCGACTCGCGAGCACATGGAGCGCAAGGACGTGGAACGGGATTTCGCGGAAGGCGTGCAGAAAGCGGTGGACGACGGGTACACCGCATTGATTCCCGCGTTCGCGGTTGGCAGGAGCCAAGAGATTCTCCAGATTTTGCATGCGCACTCAATCAAGGCAGACGTGTATTTAGACGGCATGAGCAAGCAAGTGTCGGAGATTTTCTCGGATTTCCCGTCTTACTTGCGGAATTACAAGGCGTTTCAAGACGCGTTAAGGAAAACAAAGTTTGTTGAAGACGTGCGGCAAAGGCGGGCGATAACGCGAAAGCCTTGCGTGGTAGTCACTACCGCGGGAATGCTTGACGGAGGCCCGGCGTTGAGTTACTTGCGGGATTTAAACAAGACCGGTAGCGGGAAAGTATTTTTGACGGGTTTTCAAGTGCCGAAAACAAACGGGAACAAGTTGTTGAAAGGCGAGAAATTGAAGTTTCAAGGCAGGAACGGGAACGTCTACAATACCAAAGTGAATTTGCCGGTTTCATTCTTTGACTTCAGCGCGCACGCCGGAAAGTCGGAATTGTATGAATACGCGGAGAAAGTTTCGCCGGAGAAAGTGTTTTGCGTGCACGGGGACGAGCTCGAGTGCGAGGCGCTTGCTCAAGGATTGAAGCTGCGCGGTTTTGACGCAGTCGCACCAAGGGTCGGCCAGGTTTTCAAGTTAAAATAAGATTCGTGTTTTCTTTGGCGGACCACCGCACCTTTCTTTATGAAAAGAAAGGGGTGGTGGTAGCGTTTAAAACCTTCATTTGCGTAGCAGATTCATAATGCCGAAGAAGAAAGCCGAGTCAATGGCGTTGATAGCACTAGGCACGTTTGCGTTAACCCAGCATCAAGTCGATGACTTGGCTCGGCAGCTTATAGACTCGCACGCAGTGAGCGAGGTGGAAGGACGCAAGATAATGCGAAAGATAGAGCGGTTGGTTGAAGGCGAGCGCGAGGCTTTTCTCGAGCTGGCGGGATACAATCGCGACAAGGTATTGACTTCTATTTCGTATTTCGATAAAAAGATTGCAAAGCTCGAGCGGGAATTGAACTCTGCAAAGAAAAAGAGGAAGAAGTGACATGGGTGCCTTGCCTGCAACCGGAAAGTACGACCGCATGAAGGAAATAGCCGGCATTCTCGCAAAGCACGGTTTCGAGGAATTCCTGAGTTTGGTTGACGAGTCTTCAACGAATAAGGTTGTGCAGAGAGTAGTTTCCCAAGTGTTTCCGCGCAAGGAGAAAACGCCGCTTGGGGTTCGAATTCGCACGGCGTTGATAGACCTTGGCCCGACTTTCGTCAAGTTCGGGCAGTTGCTGTCGAGCCGTGCGGACATGCTGCCGCCGGACGTGGTTCAAGAGCTTGAAAAGCTGCAGGACCAGGTTCCGTCTTTTGATTACGCGCAAGTCGAGCGCATTATAACCAAAGAGCTCGGGGACCCGAAAAAGATATTCAGGAAAATAGAGAAAAAGCCGTTGGCTGCGGCTTCGATTGGGCAAGTGCACAAGGCGGTTTTGCTTAACGGCGATAATGTCATAATCAAGGTTCAGCGGCCGGGAATAGAGGAGAAAGTAGAGGCCGACATCCAGATTCTGACGGATTTGGCGGGTTTCGTGGAAGAGCATGTTCCGGAAACGCGTTTTTACCACCCGATTGAAATAGTCAAGCAGTTTGCGCATACGATTCGCCGGGAAATGGATTTCGTTCACGAGGCGCGCAGCAACGAGCGCTTTAGGAAGAATTTCGAAAAAGACGAGACGGTTTTCATTCCCCGCGTTTACATGACGTACACGACGCGCCGCGTGCTTGTTCAGGAATTCGTTCCCGGCGTGAAAATAACGCAAGCGACTTCTTACGCCATGCCGCGAAGAAAGAAGATAGTCGAGCGCGGAGCTAACGCCATCATTAGGCAAGTGCTTGTTTACGGCTTGTTTCAAGCGGATCCGCACCCCGGTAATTTAATCGTGATGAAGAAAGACGTCGTTGGAATAGTCGATTTTGGGATGACGGGCTTCATCGACACCGAGACGCGCGACGAAATAACCGATTTCTTTCTCGCGTTGATTCGAAAGGACACTGACGCGCTAGTTGATTACTTCATGAAAGTCGGCGCGATTTCCTCTGACACGAACGTGTCCGCTTTTCGCGCGGATTTGGCTGAAGTGATAGAACAGTATTACGATTTCCCGCTAGAGCAAATGCGGTTCGACGAAATCGTGCGCGATTTGATTGACTTGGCGCGCGAGTACAAGGTGCGCATGCCTCCCAAGGCAATGCTTTTGTTCCGTTTGCTGGTTACGCTCGAGGGGCTCGGGCGCAGGATTTACCCGAAGTTTAATACGGTTAAGGCGGTTCAGCCGGTTGCCGAGGATTTGTTAAAGAGGAGGACTGCGCCGGACTACGTTTTACGCAAGTCGCTCGGGAAAGTTACCGCGATTTCGGATTCGTTTGCGCGCATTCCGGTTCAATTATCGAAGATTCTCGGGAAAGTAGAGCAAGACAAGCTTGAATTGAATATCGAACACCATGGTTTGGAAGAGCCGATTTTCAAGCTGGATAAGGCGATTAACAAGGTTTCAATCAGTTTGCTGATTGCGTCGTTGTCAATTGCTTCGGCGTTGATAGTGCTCGCGGACAAGGGCCCGCACATAATCGGCTACCCTGTTTTGGGAATGACCGGGTTCTTAATCGCGGCTCTTGCTTCGCTGGTTGTGCTGGCACGGGTTTTTGCTTCAAAGGAGTTTTAAATGCGCATCTTAATGCTGAATCCGTTTTATTACCCGTACTTGGGCGGAACGGAAAAGCACTTGTACGAAGTGTGCCCGCGGCTCGCTAAAAAGCACGATGTAACGGTTTTGACTTCGCGTTCGCATGAAACGCCTTTTCGCGAGGAGAAGGACGGGGTTCAAATCAGGCGCAGCTTGGCTCTGGTGTTGTGGAACCTGCCTTACCCGCTTCCGCCGCCGCTTCCTATTACCCCGTTGCGCTGGCTTGACATCAAGCGTGAGGCGGAGAAGGCGGACGTGGTGCACATTCACAACCGGTTCGTTTACGGCTTCGCGGATTTGTTCCTGCTTAAGAAGCTGCTGGGCAAAAAGCTGGTCATGACGCTGCACAATGCGCGCACGCAAGGCATTGACTTGGCTACGGATATTTCCGGCCAGGTTTACGACGGCGTAATCGGCCACCGCTGGATGAAGTACGCGGATGCGATTGCGGCAGTCAGCAAAAATACGCTATCAATAACGGTTCCTTTGGAGTACCAGAAGAAGGCGAGGCCGGTGTACAACGGCGTTAATGTCAAGGGGTTCAACCCGCGGCTTAAAGGCGACCGCATGCGCGAGGAAATGAAGCTGGAAGGCAAGCGGATTATCCTGACCGTGTGCCGTTTGATTGAGCAGAAAGGGGTTGAATTTTTGGTGGATGCGGCGCCTTCTGTTTTACGCAAGGAAAAAGACGCGCACTTCGTGGTGCTGGGCCGCGGACCAAGGCTCGAATCGCTTGAGCGCAAAGCGCAGCAGCTCGGGGTTTTGAAAAACTTTTCGTTTGTAACCGAGCGCTTGTTAGAAAAGGATTTGGAGGAATTGTTCGCTGCGGCAGACGTATTCGTCTTGCCTTCGTTGTGGGAGCCGTTCGGAATGGTTTTGTGCGAGGCAATGGCTTGCGGCAAGCCGGTGGTGGGCTCTCGCGTGGGGGGCATTCCTGAGATAGTCGAGGAAGGCAAGCAGGGTTTTCTGGTTGAGCCGCGCAACCCGTCTGCTTTGGCGGAAAAAATCAAGCTGGTTTTAGGCGACTCGCGAATGGCGCGGAAAATGGGCGCTGCCGGGAGAAAACGCGTGGAAAACAACTTTACGTGGGACCATACCGCGGCAGCCTATGAACGCATCTATAATAGTTTGTAAGAAGAGGAATCGGCGTTTAATCGTTTTCCGTAGGAGGGGTTTGCTTCCAAGGGTAGCAGGGGAACCTGGGTTCCCCTAAGACGCTTGAACGCATCTATAATAGTTTATAAAATCGCGTGCTGTTACTGAGTTCATGCCCAAGAACCAGCTTTCCGTTTCAATAATAGTCCCTACTTTGAACGAGGAAAAAAACATCAAGGAAACGCTCTCGCACTTGCGCGCGATTGCGCCTGATGCGGAACTAATCGTTTCCGACGGTCACAGCACTGACCACACGGTTCAAATCACGCGAAAAATAGCGGATAAAGTCGTTTTAGAACACAAAATTCCCGGCAAGCGCTCTTCAATAGGCGCGGGAAGGAACCGGGGAGCGAAGGCGGCGAAAGGCGAAATAGTGTGGTTCGTTGACGCGGACACGAAGCCGCAAAAAGTTTTTTACTCGCGAATGCGCGCCGAATTCGAGAAGCCGGAAGTGATTGGCGTCGGCTGCAAGATAATGCCCGGTAACGTCGGGCACATGGCGGAATTCAATTTCAACGTCTTGAATTTAATAGTCCGAATGTCCGCGTTCTTGGGAAAGCCGACTATTGCCGGCAACTGCGTTGCTTACCGCAAGGAACCGTTTTTCAGAATCAAGGGGTTTGACGAGGAAATGCAGGCGTCGGAAGACCAGGACTTGTGCCTCCGCATTTCAAAGGTGGGCAAGGTAGTTTACATGAAGGACGTTACCGCGTTCACTTCAAGCAGGCGGCTCAAGAAAATGGGGTGGTTCGGCTTGCTTATGGACTGGGGTAGAACCACGTTCAACTTCGTTACCGGAAGGAAAAACACGCGCTACGCAATAGTACGCGAGATTTGAAGTTACGTGCGCGCCCTTTCGTACGCTTTCAACAATTTCTCGGTGCAGTTGTCGACCGAGAATTGTTCGGCTTTTTTCCTAGCTTCTCCCCGCATTTTTTGAGCTTCTTTTTCGCTTGCGCTTAACACGCGCGTTATTTTCTCGGCGCACTCCAATTCGTTGAATGGCTCGAAAAGGAATCCGTTTATCCCGTCGTCGATTGACTCCGGAATCGCGAGGCTGTTGGCGCCGACTCCCGGAACCCCGCAAGCCATTGCTTCAAGCAATGCTAGGCCTTGAGTCTCGAAAGTGGATGCGGTCACGAAGCAGTCTGCCGCGCGATAGTAGTACGGCAGGTCCTCGCCCGGCACAAAACCCTCGAAAATCACTTTGTTCGCCAGGCCCAATTCCTTAGCGAGTTTCTCGCAGCCTGGTCTTGCGGGCCCGTCGCCGGTAATCAACAGCTTTGCGTTCGCTTGCTTGCGCACCTGCTTCATGGATTTGATGATGACGTCTATGTTTTTTTCCAAGCCCATTCTCCCTGCAACCATAATCAGTTTTTCCTCGTCGCCTAATCCGAGCTTGCCGCGTATTTTCTGCCGGCTCAAGCGCGGGTTGAACTTGTTCAAGTCAATGCCGTTCGGAACAGTCACCACGTTCTTGACTCCGTGCTCTTCCAGCAATCCCGCGATCACGTGCGAGGGCGTGGTAACCACGTTGAACGGCGTGTAAAACGTCTGCACCGCTTTCCACGCTATGGCGGCAGCCAGTTTTTTTCCTATCTCGGTTTTCGCGACGTAACCGGTTGCAATCGGAATCATTGTGTGAAACGTTCCTACTAACGGCAGGCTCAAGTCGTGTGCGGTTTTCATTGCCGACAACCCCATTGACGCAATTGCGTGGCAGTGAATCAGCTCTATTTTCTTTTCTTCAACGCTTTTCTTCGCCGATGCGTACGGAAAAACCGCGAGCTTGTACTGCGGGTAAGGCGGGAACTTGATGGACTCGTAGTAAATCACGCGCGCGTCCTTGTTCTGCTTCTTGTCCTTGCGGCTGCCGGAACAATAAACGAACACTTCATGGTTTTTTTCCTCGAGCGCTTTCTTGAACGTCGTCATGCTAGTGACCACGCCATCGACGTTGGGAAGATACGTGTCAGAGAAAAAAGCTATCTTCACTCAATCACCGTAAGAATAACAGGAACAAAACCACGAGCAAAAGCGAGAGCACGAAAATTACTGGAGCCAGTATTTTGATTATGGAAACAATCGAATTAACGGTTGAAATCAACTCGCTTTGCTTTCGCGTTCCCATGATGTCGAGTTCAACGCGCTTTTTCTCAATTGCAACGGAAACCGGCTGCAAGTCGTTCAACGCCCGCTTCGCGGTTTCCTTCAAGCGCACCAGCAAATCCCCGTCACCGTGGTGCGCGCCGATGGGGTTGTGCACTCCGCTTATGCTGTTAACCGAGTGCGCGTCAGTGCTGCAAACGTCCGCAAAATTAAAACCCATTTCCGTTAATTCCTTAACCGCTTTCCTCCTGAATTCCGGGAGAACGTTGTTGCCGTCGAACAAAGCGAAACACGCTTTTCTCCCGTTGACCTCGAAAACCGCAACGCGCAAGCCGTTTCGCCCGACTCCTTGCGCAAGCGAATACTCCTTCAAGTCGTCGGAAGCAACGCCAAGGGAGAGCGCGCTCTCCTTGCCTTTCTTCAAGCTGCTTATCGCTCCCTCGAAGTCCGAGAAAGCCTTGCTGCCCACGTGCATCATGAAGCCGTCAGTCACGCTGTTGTGCCTGTCCGAGAGAACCGCTGTCTTGAAGCCTTGCGCTTCAGTCTTGTTCGCAAGAGCAACTCCCAGCGCGCGGTCAATGTCTTCAGTGCTCTTGGGCGCGCGCGAAAGCGTCAAAAACACGCTGTTGCCCGTGCCCAAGCCGAATACGTGCGCGTCGCCCTCGCTTCCCTCGACGTAAAACGCCTTGCTGCTCGTCTTCAAACGCAAGTTATCCAACACGACTCCGGACAAGACGCCGTGTTTTCCGGAACTCACCGGATTAAAGTCGTGGTTCACCAGCGCGTGAAAAACGAAAACCATTGCACCCGTCTTTTTTCCTATGTCTCTTGCAATCAAAACCGGGTATTCGCTGCCTCCCAAGTTACCGAAAGGACCGAAGTGCACTCCCGGTACGATGAACACGGCCTTGTTTCTTCCTTTCTCGTTCTTGAACAATGCGAAACCCACGTCGGTCTCGACTTTCTCCCCCATTTCAGCCAGTACTTCCTCGAACTCCTTGCTGCCAACTGTCCACTGCGCGAAAAACAAGGCAACCGCTTGAATTGTCGATATCCCGAAATTCCTTTTCCCGGGAGCGTTAATCACGTAAAACAAGGACCACAACGCTAGCAAGAGGATTCCGCCGGAAACTATTATCTTGAAAAACGCAACCACCGGCGAACCGATGTAAACCGTTGACTCCAGAACGCCGAACCGGTTCCATAAGTACAAGAACGCGATGTTGAAAAACGCTTGAATGAACGAGACAGGCAGCGCTTTCCAGCCAGCGTTCAACGGCACGAATGCGGCCGCAAACCACACGAGAACAACCAATCCATTCGCAATCAACAGGTATTCCTTGAACGCGAACAGCCTGCCTCCGACCAGCAAGTCGAAAAACAAGCCAGCGGACGTGATTACCGCTGCAATCAGCGCAACGAAAAGGAAATACTTGAAATCGTGCTTGAACGAGTGAAACGCGATTATGGACGTACTCAACAACGCGGCGAGCAACGCGGGAAAAGCGAAGAACAAGAAGCCTTCCGTGCCTCCGTAAACCAACGCCTCGCTTAAACCGCCTTTAAACAAGATTCGCAAAAGCACGCCCGCGAGAAAACTGAACGCGAGCAAGTACACTAGAATCTTGCGGTAGCTCGGCAACGAGAAAATGAAGCGCGTCAAGCCAACTGCTTTCTCGCGCTGGTCAGCATCCACCTTGAAAAACCAACTATCGCTGGTATACCCATACTTTAATACTCTCCTGGCTTTTAAATTAATTCAATGAAGCGTAAACTATGCCCGAAATGCGGTGAAACGCGAGCCGAATTCGTCGGCGCTTTTTGCTCGAACTGCTTCGGAGAAAAAAAGGAATTGTTTAAGGCACCCCGCCAGCTCGAGCTCCGCGAATGCGCCTCGTGCAACAAATTATTCTTGCGCGGCGAATGGGTTGACGCTTCCGACAAGCAGCTCGCCGTATGGCTCGCATCCAAAATCAAGTCAGGCTACGCCCTGGTTTTAACCGACTTGCGCGTTACCCGCGCAGGCCGGAAAGCAACCGCTTCCTTCACTGTTAACTTGAACGCGGACGGCGTCAAAGTCTCGCGCCCGTCTTCAATCAACTTAAACATCGACTCGCGCCAGTGCCGCGAGTGCTCGCTTCGCTCAGGCGGCTACCACGAAGCGGTTCTGCAAGTGCGCGGCACGCCGTCGCAAGTAGAGCGCTTCATTAAATCGTTCAAGTACAACCTCAAGGGTAAAACGTTCATTACTTCCGAACTCCCAGTCGTGAACGGAGTCGACTTGCAGGTGGGCGAGCGCAGGCCGGCTTTTCAAGTGATTTCGAAAATGCGCGTTCACAACACTAAAGCGAACAAGCTAGTCGGTAAAAAAGACGGCAAGAACCTAGTGAGAACCACCATTTGCGTAAGGCTTTAAACTACGCTTTTCTTTAGCTTAATCATGAAGCGCTTCATGATTCTGATTCTCGCAATAGTCCTGGTCCTATCGCTCGGCTTTGTTTTAGTAAAGTTCGGCTATCTTGACTTGTCTTCAATCGGCTTGGGCCCGAAATTTATAGGCGGTCCCGATTACTATTCGGACCTCAAAGTCATCGTAGTAGGCCGCGCCTCGCATGAAATGGATGCTTTATTGAAAAGCGAGGACTTTGCTTTGGCGGGAATTACTTACGCCGGGGACTTGCCTCAGCAAAGCGTGACTTCGGCGGGAGTCTTCAAAAACTTTGACGTCATCATCGTTCAAGGCTCGCGAATTTGCAACGAAACCGCTAGAACTGCTATTGCGGAAGCTGTTAACGGCGGGAAGAAAATGGTTTTAATAGGCGACGCTTGCACCGCAACTCCCGACGACCCGAATGAAGGCTCTTGGGGAGAGTTAGGTGAAGTGATGCCGGTAATGATCTCCAGCGTGTTGTTTGAGGCTGATGATGAAGCTGTTTACGCACTCAAAATAGACGAGCCCGACCACCCGATTTTCAACGGTGTTTTCGACCACGAAATTAATGCGCCTGAACAAACGGTTCTACAGAAGCAGGATGCAACGGTGCTGGCGCACACGGATTACGCGCAACGCAACGCAGAGGTTTACCCTCAAGCGACGATAGTCGAGAGTTCCGACAATCGCGTGATTTACTTTGCTTTTGACCCGGCGCCTAATGTTCAAACGGCCATGGGCTCGCGCAACTTGTTCCTGAGCACGCTGCTTTACTTGAAAGGTCGTTTAAAGCCTGAGGAAACGCTTTAAAATCAGTCTAAGCACGTTCTTTCTTAGTTGAGGGGTGGTTTAATGCGCAGCGCAGTGTTTTTACTTTTAATCGGCTTTTTCTCGTTAAGCGTTTCGGCAATAAATATTTCAAGCTGCCAGACGTTGAATGCGCCCGGCGAATATTATTTGAACCAGGACGTGCAGCAGCCGGAGTTCAGAAATTGTTTTTGGATTCCTTCCGGCGGCGTAGTTTTGGACTGTCAAGGCCACTCCATTTCGATTCCGTACACTCCGCAGCTTCACTCGTCGATACCGATAGCTTCCGATGCCGCCAACGTCGAGGTGAGAAACTGCGTTTTGCGCGCCGACTTGTTTTCATCCGAGAACGGCATAATCATTTATCCCATGGGCAATGACCCGATTCAAAACCTTACGGTTACGGGCTGCGTTTTCGAGAATTTGGGTTACGCTTTCCGTGCATGGCACGCGCTTTTGCCGGACCCGCACACGAACGCGCTTAATTTTTCTTACAACGTGATTAAAAACGGGGCGAACGGCTTTTGGACTAACTCGTCTGTTCCAGAACAAGGCCTGGTTTTCGCAAACAACTACGTTAAGGTTTCCGGAACCGGCGCGGTAATCAATTCGCTAAACCCGGTTTTCGAGAACAACACGTTCGTTGGCGGAATGCCGGTTTTGGAAATAGGCCAGGAAACAACCGCAGTAAACGTTTCTTTTGACAAAGACTTGGCGGTTGTTTACGCGCCTTTAACCGTTGACTGGTTTTTGTCGGTTAAAGCAGTGAACAAGGCGGGTAGCCCGATTTCCGGGGCGTTGGTGAGCGTTTACGACGTTAACGACGATTCGGTTTTCGAAGGGTTTACCGGCGAAAGCGGGTGGTTCGGCGGCAAGGCAACGGAGTACGTTCAATTCCCCGGGCCGACCAAGGAATTCAAGACGCCAACTTCAATAGTGGTTTCCAAGGATTCTTACGTTGAGGAGGCTTTGGTTACTCTTGACGCCAACAAGCAAGTAGAGCTGCAGTTAGACCCGGTTAAAGTCAAGAAGCCCAAGAAGCAGAAGAAACCAAAAGACTGACGGTCTAGCGAGAGTATTCCTGCAGGGCTTTTTTCATGTCGTCAATCGGCATCTTAGTGACTATGAGCGGAATGCCTTCGCTTTCTGCTATCTTTACTGCAAGGCGATCGGTCTTGTCCGGCGTGAGCCCGTGCAAAACGATTACCGCGGGCTTGATTGGGGCAACGCGGACGGCTACGAGAGGGCTGCGGCCGCCGCTGGTTCCGGTAAACACTAAAACGCGCTGAGTTGTTGTGGAATAAATCTTGATGAACGATTCGTACGGGAGCTCGAGAATGATTTTCACGGAGTCGAGAATGCTGCACCCGAAAACGTGAATGTCCGCGAGCTTGTCCTCGCCCGTCATCACAGTGCCTTTGATTAGTTTAGCGAACTCGGCGCCGTTAACGCTCTTGTGAAAGTCGATTGCGTCGAAGAATTTCTCCTCGGGCTGGGCTTCCTTGAAGCGCTTGATCAAGTCCCCGCCTTTTTTCAAGTCGATTTCAAACAACGCGTCCACGAACCGCCTGATCACGCCGATTCCCGGGCTCTTGCGACGGTTGCTTTCGTAATCGCTGATGGTGGATGGCGAGATGTGCAGGAATTCGCTTAACGCGCTTTGGTTGACGCCGAATATCTCGCGCCATTTCTTCATCGAGTTACCGGGGTCGTTGCTGAGGGCTATTTCTCCGGCTATCTTGACTTTCAACTGCTCCATTCTACACCCACCTGAAGTCGTTTCTCTCCAGCCGCTTAAAAAACTATCTTTTCTGACGAACTCGGGTTCGACAGAAAGAGAAGGCGTAGGAGGGAGGTCGGCGGACTAAGCGCCGGAGGGAACCTGGGTTCACTCCTTCGGCTTAGGAAGTTTTATTTTGGGTCGCGCGCTTGATTATTGAAGGATGGGCAAGGCGTTTTACAAAGACCTGGTTTTCGAATTCAGCGACGACGTTTACGGGCCGCGCGAGGACAGTTTCCTCATGGCTGACGTGGTTGCGGAACACGC